>JAFEDF010000030.1 GCA_018241785.1 Pseudomonadota bacterium
CCCGAGCAGATCCGCATCGCCGCCGAAGCTCCCGACCAAACGCCCGGCAACCACTACCGCGGCAAGGTCGCCGACCTCCTCTACATGGGCGACGTGACCGTCTACAAGGTCGAGACCGCGGGAGGATCGCGGATCGAGGCGCTCCTCGCCAACTCGCAGGGCGGCGGCGCGAGGTTCTTCGAGGTCGGCGACCCGGTCGAGATGAGCTGGCCGGTCGATGCCGGGCATTTCATCGCCGAGTAGCGTGATCGCGCGTCGCTTCGGTCGATGGCTGGTCGGCGGTCCGCCGCTCGTCTTCCTGCTCGTGTTCTTCGCCGCGCCGACGCTCATCATGGTGCTGGCGTCGTTCCGCTCGCCGGGTGAGTTCGGCGGGCTCTCGCCGCTCGTCGACGCATCGGGCAGGCTCGACGTCAACGTCGACAGCTACGTGCGTCTCGCCACCGAGCCCGTGTTCGCGCAGGTGTTCGTGAAATCGGCCGGCTACGCCGCGCTGACGACGCTCGTGTGCCTCCTCCTCGCCTACCCGCTCGCCGCGCTGATCGCGAGGAGCGCGAAGAAATACCGCGACCTCATGCTCCTGCTCGTCATCCTGCCGTTCTGGAGCAACTTCCTGATCCGCATCTACGCCTGGATGATCATCCTCGGACCCAACGCCGCGCTCGCGCGGCTCGTGAACCGCGTGCTGGGGGCGTTCGGCGTCGACCCGGTGCCGCTCCTGTTCAGCGCGTTCGCCGTGCTCGTCTGCCTCGTCTACGTGAGCCTGCCGTTCATGGTCCTCCCGCTCTATGCGAACCTCGAGAAGCACGACCGCGCGCTGCTCGACGCCGCGCAGGACCTCGGCGCGAACGCCTGGCAGCGCTTCTGGCGGATCACCTTTCCGCTGTCGCTCCCCGGCGTCTATGCGGGGGCCGCGCTGGTGTTCATCCCGGCGCTCGGCGTCTTCGCCATTCCCGACATCCTCGGCGGTCCCGACGACACGCTGATCGGCAACCTCATCAAGCAGCAGTTCCTCGAAACGCGCGACTGGCCGTTCGGCAGCGCGCTGTCGATCGTGCTGACGGCAGCCGCCCTCGCATTGGCGGGTGGTGCTGCCTGGATCGGGCGCCGCAGTCGGAGCGCGTCGCGTGCGTAGGCCCGGCCCGTGGCTGTGGGCGTCGGCGCTCGTCGCCTACGCATTCCTGTACGTCCCGCTCGCGATCGTCGTCGTCTACTCGTTCAACGACTCGCGCCTGAACGCCGAATGGGTCGGGTTCACGCTCGAGTGGTACCGCAAGCTCGCGGCCGACGGCGACATGATCTCCGCGGCGGGCAACTCGCTCATCATCGGCATCAGCGCGAGCGTCGTGTCGACGGTGCTCGGCACGATGGCGGGAGTCGCGATGCAACGCTACCGGCTGCGCGTGCTGCCGCTCATGATCCTCGCGCCGATCGCGATTCCCGAGATCCTGACCGGAGTGAGCCTGCTGATCTTCTTCGTGATGCTCAACGTGACGCTCGGCCTCGTGTCGGTCGCCATTGCGCACATCACGTTCTGCATCGGCTTCGTCGCGATCGTCGTCCGCGCGCGCCTCGCCGGCATGGACGAGTCGCTGACCGAGGCGGCGCGCGACTGCGGCGCGTCGCCGTGGAAGGCGTTTCGCCACGTCACGCTGCCGCTGATCATGCCGGGCGTCATCGCAGGGGCGCTGATGGCCTTCACGCTGTCGATCGACGACTTCGTCATCACCTTCTTCACCGCCGGCGCCGGGACCATCACGCTGCCGCTGCAGATCTACTCGATGATCAAGATCTCGGTCACCCCCGAGGTGAACGCGGTGTCGACGCTCCTGATGCTGCTGACCCTCGTGCTGATCGTCGTCGCCACACGGATTTCCCCGTCGCTGTTGCGCTCAACCCAGGAGTCAACGTCATGAACGCAAGGATGTTCACGCTTCTCGTCGCCGCATCGTTCGCGCTCGCCGCCCCGGTGCACGCGAAGGACGAGCTGCACCTCTACAACTGGAACAACTACATCGCCCCCGAGACGATCAAGCGCTTCGAGGATACCTGCCACTGCACGGTGATCCAGACCTACTATTCGGACAACGACGAGCTCCTCGCCAAGCTCGCCGCCGGCGCGAAGGGTTACGACGTCATGGTCCCGACCAGCAACGCGGTGCAGACGCTGATCCGCGGCGGCCAGCTGATGCCGATCGACAAGACCGCGATCCCCAACCTGAAGAACATCGACCCCGCCTATCTCGACACCGCGTTCGACCCCGGCAACCGGTACTCGGTGCCGTACGCGATGTCGACGACGATCATCGGCTACAACGACGTCAAGATGAAGGAGCTCGGCCTGCCGACCGACACCTGGGCCGTCATCTTCGACCCCAAGTACCTCGAGAAGGTCAAAGGTCGAGTCACCGTCCTCGACAGCGCCAACGAGCTCTTCGCCGCGGCGCTCAAGTACCTCGGCTATTCGGCCAACGACGTCGATCCCAGGCACTGGGACGAGGCTGCCGCAGTGATCAGGAAGGCGAAGCCGTACTGGGCGGCCTTCAACGCGTCGTCGTACATCAAGGAGCTCACCGTCGGCAACATCTGGCTCGTCCACGGCTACTCGAACGACATCTTCCAGGCGAACGAGGACGCCGAGGCCGCGCACCGGCCGTTCCACATCCTGCAGGGGATGCCGAAGGAGGGCGCAGTGCTCGCCGTCGACAACATGGTGATCCAGAAGGGAGCCCCACGGCCCGACCTCGCACTGAAGTTCATCAACTTCATGCTCGTCGGCAGCAACTCGGCCGATCTCACCAACCTGATCGGCTCGGGCAACCCCAACCTCGACGCGATGAAGTACATCAAGCCGGAGATCCTGAAGCTCCCGGCGGTGTTTCCCCCGAAGGCGATCCAGGCGAAGCTCGAGCAGCTCCACGACCTTACCGTCGCGCAGCGGCGCCTGCGCAACAAGCTCTGGACTGAGATCAAGGCGGCGAGGTAGCGCGCCCGGCGGGCGCTCGACGTCGGGAGGCCGGCGCCGGGTCGAATGCGAAGCGGCGGGATCGGGCGCGATGCGGCGGGATCGGGCGCGATGCGGCGGGATCGGGCGCGATGCGGCGGGA
>JAFEDF010000031.1 GCA_018241785.1 Pseudomonadota bacterium
GTCGCGCAGCCGCAGGTGTGGATCGCCTACGACGCCGACGCGCCGCGCGCGCGTGCGCTGCTGCAGGAGATGGAGCACGACGCGAGGCGGACCGCACCGCGCTGGTGCCGCGCGTGCGGGGAATCTTCGCCCGGCAGCTTCGACCTGTGCTGGAACTGCGGTACCGCACTCACCTGATCGATGCCGTCTGCGCGGCGGTGTCGTGGCCGCGCGCGAGCGTCGTCCCGTAGCTCAGGTAGTAGCCGCCGTAGTAGATGGCGAAGAAGAACGCGAGCGCCCCGGCAAAAGCGGCGGCGTGCGCGGCCCCCGTCGCCAGCGGACGGCCGCGTGCACCGAGCCGTTGCCCGACCGGGTTGTTGCCGAAGATCAGCATCACCATCACGACGATGATCAGGAGGTGTCCGACGGCGTCGACGGTTCCGAAGGGGATGATCGCCGATACGAACATCGCGAGCAGCACGAGTGCGGCCGCGCGCGCGGACAGCAGGCCGGTGATCAGCAGCCAGGCGGCGCAGAACTCGACGAATCCGGCCGCCACCATGTAGAACTCCGGATTGAAGCCGAAGGTCATGCCGGGCCGCTGCGAGAGCAGCATGAAGCTCCATTCGGGGAACGCCCACTTCTCGATCGACGCCCAGAGGAGCGTCACGCCCGCGCTGATGCGCACGATGTCGTGTGCGAGCGCGTTGTGCCGGCCGGCAAACCAGCCGTCGATGACGAGGTAGACGGCGATGCCGACGAAGATCGGGTAGTCGAGCATGTGATAGAGCCCGTAGCCCGCCACCCCGTAGAAGTACAGGAAGACGACGCCCAGCCCGGTCAGCGGCGCCGTCCGCCGGGTGAGCGCGAGGAGCGCGAGCACGATCTGCAGCCAGCAGATCCACGCACGGGGCGTGTGCAGCTCGGGGGTGAGGATCATCACGTTGCCGGCGCATCCGAACGCGAACGCCGCAGCGAGGAACACGGCGACGCCGAGGCGCAGCCCGAGCGGGAACCACGGCGCCGCACGCGCCGAAAGCCCGCACATCTGCCGCTGCACGGCGACGTCGCGCTCGCACATCCAGCGGTCGGCCACGGTGACGACGAATATCAGCGCGAGCACCGCGAGCCCGACGCCGATGAAATAGCCGCTCGTCACCACGCGCTCGATCGGGCGCGGCGGCTCGAGCAGGTTGTACTTCACAAACCACTTGACGTGCGCTCCCGCGAGCGCCGGCATTCCGGCGGCCGCGATGCCCACGAGGGCGAGCCACCGGCAGCCGATGCGCCGTCGGCCCGCCGTACTGGCCTGCACCGCGGCGACGGATCCCCGCGATGACGTCCGCTTCATCGATCTGCCCCTCCCGAAGGATGCGTCCTCGTGGCCGGCACCGGCCCCGGCACGCCCGGGGACGATCGTCCCGCGGCTTCGAAGACCCGCTTGCGCGATCGCGCAAGCGGAATCATTGTTTATGACAATCGGTACAGTCACGTCAAGGCTTTGCGTGAACACGCACGCTGAACACGTTGTATTTCGGCAACTCATCGAAACACGGCGACCGCCGGTCCGACTCTTTCGTAGGCCACAAGATCCTGGCATATCGCTTGCAGATATGTCGTGTCGATCATTCCGCTGGCATACGACCCGGACCGGATCCGCGGCACCCACCGATCATGAAGTCTCGCCTCTTCGTCGCGCTCGCCGCCGGCATCGCCCTCGCCGCGGGTGCCGGATCCGCGCTCGCCGGCAATGCCGCCGAGCCGTTGCGCCCGCTTCCCGAGCACCTCGGCCTCAACCCCGGCAAGGTCGAGCTCGGGAGCCTGCTCTTCGTCGACAAGCGGCTGTCGGCCGACGACACGATCGCCTGCTCGTCGTGCCACGACTTTTCGCACGGTGGCGCCGATCCGCGGCCGCGCTCGGTCGGCATCCACGGCGCGACGAGCGCGGTCAACGCGCCGACGGTGTTCAACAGCGGCCTCAACTTCCGCGAACTCTGGAGCGGCTCGGCCCCGTCGCTCGAAGCATTCGTCACCGGTGTCGTGCAGAACCCGAAGGTGTTCGGTTCCAAATGGAGCGACGTCGTCGTCAAGATCTCCAGAGACCCCGATCTCTCGGTGCGCTTTGCGAGGCTGTACGGAAACGGCGTCACGCGCGACAACATCGTCGACGCGATTGCCACCTACACGCGCTCGCTGGTCACGCCGTCGCGCTTCGATCGCTATCTGCGAGGCGACACGCGCGCGATCACCGCCGGGGAAGCGCAGGGCTACGAGCGCTTCAAGAGCTACGGCTGCATCGCATGCCACCAGGGTGTCAACGTGGGCGGCAACATGTACCAGAAGTTCGGCGTGATGGGTGACTACTTCCGCGACCACGGTCACGACACGCCGGCCGATCAGGGACGCTATGCGGTGACCGGGCGCGACAGTGACCGCCACGTGTTCAAGGTTCCGAGCCTGCGCAACGTCGCGCTGACTGCGCCGTATTTCCACGACGGCTCGGCGCCGACGCTCGAAGCGGCAGTCGACGTGATGTTCCGCTACCAGCTCGGCCGAGCGGCGCCGCCCGCCGATAAGGCGCTGATCGTCGAGTTCCTGAAGACGCTCACCGGCGAGCGGCAGCCGGTGCTCGCCAAGGCGGTGCCCGAAGCTCCTGCGCAGAACGCCGTGGCATCGGCTTCCCATTCCGGCGCAAGGAGCATGCAATGAACGCCCGGGTCATGAAGCTCGCACCGGGCGCGCTCGCCGCGGCCGTGCTGATCGGCGTGCTCGGGGCGCTCTACGCGAAGTCGAGCGCTGTCGACGTCGGGAAGAAGAACCGCGTCGAAAGCTACTTGAGGCAGATGAAGCAGGTCGACGCCGAGTGGAACGTCGACGTGCTGAAGTCGCGGATGGGGATCAACGCCAACTACGATCCGCTGGTGAGCCCGCTGCCGCAGCTGCACAAGCTCCGCACGAGGCTCTCAGCCGAGCTCGCGGGCGTCGTGGATCCCGCCGCTGCTCCGGCTCTCGATGCCGTCGACGCCGCGATCGACCGCAAGACCGATCTCATCGAGCGATTCAAATCGGAGAACGCGATCCTGCGCAATTCGCTGCGGTACGTTCCGACCGCTGTGTCGGAGCTCGACGCGACGATCGCCGGGCTCGGCCGTGCGGATCCTGCGCGGGCGCAGCGTCTCGCCGCGCTGAAGAGCCGGGCCGACGCGACGCTGACCGGCATCCTGCGCTACAACCTGTTTCCGGACCGTTCGACTGCGGCCGCGCTGGGCGCCGAAGTGGCGACGCTCGCCCCGCTCGCCGCCGATGCCGGCGGGGGCGACGACGTCGCCCAGCCGGTCGCGAACTTCGTCCGCCATGCGCAGGTCATCCTCGCACAGCGCGCCGTCGAAGACAGCGTGCTGACGCAGATCCTTGCGACGCCGATCAACGCCGACGTCGACCGGCTCGGCGCCGCCCTCGATCACGACTTCACCGCCGCGCTGGAACGCAGCAACCGCTATCGCCACCTGCTGCTCGCCTACGCGAGCCTGCTGCTCGCCCTGCTTGCCTACGCCGGCTACCGGCTGGTGCGCAGCTTCCGCGTGATCGCCCGCGTCAACCACGAGCTCAAGGACGCCAACGAGTCGCTCGAGCGGCGGGTGCACGAGCGAACCGAGGAGCTATCGCAGGCGCTCGATCACCTCAAGGAGTCGGAATCGCAGCTCGTGCAGAACGAGAAGATGGCGTCGCTCGGCCAGATGGTCGCCGGTGTCGCCCACGAGATCAACACGCCGCTCGCGTACGTGCGCAGCAGCCTCGAGACCGTGCAGATGCACTTCGACGGCGTGCTGCGCGAGTTCGTCACCGCGATGGCCGGGCTCGTCGACCTGATGCGCGACCCGGAGACGCCGGACGATGCGATATCCGGCCAGTTCGAGACCGCGGTCGCGGTCCGCGACCGGCTCGAAGGCTTCCCGGTCGCCGACGAGATCACGAGTCTCCTCAGGGACGGCGTGCACGGCGTCGACGAGATCAGCGGCATCGTGGTCAACCTGAAGGACTTCAGCCGCCACGATCGCAGCCAGATGGCGCGCTGCGCGATCGAGGACTGCCTCGCGAGCACGCTGCAGATCGCGAAGCCGGTTCTCGCCGGCCGCCGCGTGCGAACGCTGTTCGCGCGGACGGCACCGATCCAGTGTGCGCCGTCGCAGATCAACCAGATCTTCCTCAACCTCGTTACCAACGCCGCACAGGCCACCGGCGAAGGCGGCGTGATCACGCTCGTCACGCGGATGACCGATCCGCGGCACGTCGCCGTCGACGTCACCGACAACGGCTCCGGCATCCCGGACGACGTCCTGCCCAAGATCTTCGATCCGTTCTTCACCACGAAGGCGGTCGGCGAGGGGACCGGGCTCGGGCTCTCGATCGTGTACAAGATCGTCGAGCAGCACGGGGGAAGCATTCGCGTGCACTCGCGCAGCGGAGTCGGAACCAAGTTCACCGTCACGTTCCCCGTCGACACCGGCGAGGCGGCCGTGCTCGATTCGCAACCCGTTCCCGAGATCGGAATCGCCGCCTAAGGGCGGCACCATTGACCCAGCGCAGGAGCAGGCAACCGTCATGAGCGTACCCGAACGACTCCCCCCGCCCACCGGGCGACCCGGCGCATCGTCCCGGCCTGCGGCGCGCCTGCGCCCGGTGGCGCTGCGCAGCGCGACCGGGCCGGACGGCTCGTCGAATCCCGCTCGCACGGCGGGCGAGCGCCCGAAGATCCTCTTTCTCGACGACGAGGAGCGCATCGTCAACGCGCTGGCGGCGCTGTTTCGCTACAAGTACCAGGTTTTCACCGCGACCCGCGGGGCGCAGGCTCTCGCGATCATGCGCGAGCATCACGTCCACGTCGTAGTCAGCGACCAGCGGATGCCCGAGATGACCGGAGTCGAATTCCTGCGCCAGGCAAAGGCCGTGTCTGCCGACAGCGTGCGCATCCTGCTCACCGGATTCTCGGATCTGCCGGCGATCATCGATTCGGTCAACGACGGCGAGGTCTACCGCTTCCTGAACAAGCCCTGGGGCAACCAGGAGATCCAGGCGGTGATTGCCGATGCGCTGGCGATCGGCCTTGCACTCGAAGCCGATCGCCGCGCGACGGCCGCGGCACCGAGCGCCGACACGGCCCCGGCGGTTGCGGCGGCCGAGCAGCCGGCGGTGCTGATGCTGCACGACAAGCGCGAGACCTTCGAGCGGCTGCGTCCGCTGCTCGACAACACGCAGCCGTTCTACTTCGCGCGGACCGTCGACGAGTGCGTCGATGCGCTGCACAGCAAGAGCGTCGGTGTCGTCGTATCGGACCTGCAGGTCGGCAAGCGCGACACCGCCGAGCTCCTGAAGCTCCTGAAGCAGGAGCACCCGCACATCCTCACCATCGTCGTCGCCGACAACGCCGACGCCAACCAGGTCGTCGAGCTCATCAACCAGGCGAAGATCTTCCGCTACGTGCTCGCCCCCTACAAGCCGCAGAAGCTGAAGTTCTTCATCGAGTCGGCGCTCGCCCAGCTGCAGCGCTACAAGCGCTTTCCGACGCTGCTGCGCGAGCAGCACGCCGAGGCTCCGAAGGGTGCGTCGTCGGGAACGGTGGCGTCGCTCCGCGAGCGGCTGCGTGCACTGCGCAGCCTGTTCATGCCGCGCGGAACGGTCGCGCGCTGAGCCG
The DNA here is from genome assembly GCA_018241785.1 of Pseudomonadota bacterium. GTDB lineage: Bacteria > Pseudomonadota > Gammaproteobacteria > Burkholderiales > Casimicrobiaceae > VBCG01. The sequence goes on from JAFEDF010000031.1 coordinate 5,672, forward strand.
CCAGGGGAGTTTGCGCATGGCAACCGATGCCTTCATGCAACCACTGGCCCGCGGCGGCTGGGCGGCAGCACGCACCGCCTTCCGCGGTGCCGCAGGTCGCTGCGCAGCCGCGGTCGTCGTCGGGGGCCTGTGCGCAGTCGCCGGTTTCGTCGCCGGCACGCAGGACGCGCGCAACGTCGCCCCTGCAGTCGCGGGTTTCGCGGTCGCGGGGGCCGCAGGGAGGGCAAGCGCTTCGGGGCCGCAGGCGGTCGAAAGGGCACGGGATGCGCTGCACTCGCTCGGAATGCGCGACGTCGCTTTCTGTGACGCCGGTTGCGCGATGCGGCCGGTCGCGGCGGCGCGCCGGGTCGCCACCGGTCGCACGCAGGCGGTGATCGTCTCGGCGGCGAGCGCCGACGCGGCAGCGCTCGTCCACAACCTGAGGCAGGCGGGCAGTGACGCGATGGTCGTCCTGACCTCGCCCGCCGACCCCATCGAGGTCGTCCGCAGCCTTCCGCGCGACGAGCGCGTGTGGCTCGCGGCACCCGTCGACGGCAGCGGGCCGTTCAGGCTCGCGATCGTCGGGCGCTACGGCAGCCTGCTCGACTGACACGGGCGCACGGGATCACCCACCCGATTTCGCGCGAGGTCACGTGTCCATGGAGACGGTTCCCCAACGCGAAGGCACCGTACCGGCGAGCGGCGAATTCTCCGGCAGCGGAATCTTCACGACGCTCGCGATCGCGCTGCTCGCGGCGACGATCGCGGCACTGCTCCTCGAGCGCTCGAGCGCTCCGAGCCACGGGCTGATCGCCGCATCGGCATTCGCTGCAGGCATCGCCGTCGCGCTCTGCGCGATCGCCCGCCTCTTCGCGCGCTCCGCCACGCGCACGAGCGTCGCGTGGCGGCTTGCAAGACTCGCCATGGGAGGCGCGCGGAGCCGCGACAGCATCGACCTGCGCGCGCACGCAATGCGCTTCGCGAGCGCCGGCGCGATGGACGAGACGCACGACGTGCTGTTCCGCGCGCTCGTCGAGACCTCCGGCGACATCGTCTGGGCGGTCGACGCGAGCGGATGCATCACCTACGTGAACGGCAGCGCGCTCGAAGCGACGCTCGGATACCGGCCGGAGAACGTCCTCGGCTCCCCGTTCACCCAGTTCGCCGACCGCGCAACCGCGCAGGCGTTCGACGACGAGCTGTTCCGCCTGATCGAGGGCGCGCCGCAGCTCGAGATGACCGGGGCGTTCTTCCACCGCGAGGGCCACAGCGTGCACCTCGCGGTGCGCGCGATCGCGTTCCACGACGATCGGGGCCGCTTCGTCGGAGCCAACGGCACGGCCGTCGACGTCAGCGGGCTGAAGGAAGCCGAGGCACGTCTGCAGCGCGCGCTCGATGAGCAGCAGGCGGTGCTCGATTCGGTAGTCGTCGGCATTGCGATCGTCAAGGGCACGAGGATCGTGCGGGCGAACCGCGAGCTCGAGCGGATGTTCGGCTATCCCCCGGAGGGTCTCGTCGGCCTGCCGGTCGCCGAGCTCTGCGCCGTCGATCAGCGCGAGGCCTGGCAGGTCGCGGTGCGTGCCGCCGTGGAAGCCCAGCGGGCGTACGACAACGACGTGCTCGGCCTGCACCGCGACGGCACCCACTTCTGGTGCCGTGCAGCAGTGCGCGGGTTCGAGGCTGGCGGCAGCCCCGACATGACGATCTGGGTCGCGCAGGACATCTCCGACCGCAAGCAGAAGGAGGAGGCGATCGTCCACGCCGCGTTGCACGACGCGCTGACGGGTCTTCCGAATCGCGCGCTGCTGAGCGACCGCCTCGCGCAGGCGGTCCGCTTCGCCTCGCGCGCCAACACCCGATTCGGCGTGCTCTTCCTCGACCTCGACCGGTTCAAGTATGTCAACGATACCGTCGGCCACGACGCGGGCGATCAGCTCCTGCGCGTGGTGGCGAACCGCCTGCGCAGCCGCGTTCGCAGCAGCGACACCGTCGCGCGCCAAGGTGGCGACGAGTTCATCGTCATGCTTCCCGACGTTCGCTCGCAGGCGGACATCGAGCGCATTGCGGCCAACCTGCTCGCCGAGATCGTCAAGCCGATTCCGGTGTTCGGCAACGACTACGTCGTGACCGCGAGCATCGGCATCAGTATCTATCCCGAGCACGGTACCGACGCGCAATCCCTGCTGCGCAACGCCGATGCCGCGATGTACCGCGCGAAGGAGCTCGGCAAGAATGCCTACCGCGTGTTCAGCGAGGACCTGTACCAGAAGGTCAGCGAGGACATCCGTCTCGAGCAGATGCTGCGCAGCGCGCTCGATGCCGGCCAGCTCGACGTGCACTACCAGCCGCGGGTCGACCTCGCGTCAGGCCGGATCTCGAGCGTCGAGGCACTCGCGCGATGGCACGACCCCGTCCTGGGCTCGATCGAGCCGGCCAAATTCGTCGCCGCCGCCGAGCGCGCGGGGCTCATTGGCCGTCTCGGAGAATGGGTGCTGCGGCGCGCCTGCCGCGACCTCACCGAGCTCACGGCGATGGGCTTTCCAGCGCTCGGGCTGTCGGTCAACGTATCGCCTTCGCAGCTCTCCGACGCGGGGCTCGTCGCGACGGTCCGTCGCGTGCTCGACGAACACGGCCTTGCCCCGCAGCGCCTCGAGCTCGAGCTGACCGAGACCGCGATCGCGCGCAATCTCGACCAGGCGATCACGATGATGCACGACGTCGCCGCGTCCGGCATCGGCATCTCGATCGATGACTTCGGAACCGGCTACTCGTCGCTGTCGCAGTTGAAGCGCTTCCCGATCAGGACCCTCAAGATCGACCGCGCGTTCGTCGACGGCCTTCCGCACGACGCGGACGATGCGGCGATCGTCCTCGCGGTGATCGCGATGGCGAAGAGCCTCAAGATGCGCGTCGTCGCCGAAGGGGTCGAGACGCAGGACCAGTGCGCGTTCCTGCTCCGTCACATGTGCGACGAGGTGCAGGGCTTCCTCTTCAGCCGGCCGGTCCCGTTCGACCGCATCGTCGAGGTGCTGCGCAGCGTCAAGTCTCCGGAGCGGGGCTCAGGCATCGAGCGGCTTCCGCGCCGCGTCGCCTGATCCAGCCTCTGCGGGTGCCGTTGCGCCAGCGCGCAGGAGCCTGCGCGCCTCGGCTTCGAACTCGGCGGCGCCATCGGGCCGGCTTCGCCGCCGGTTGCGCCCGACCGCGACCCACGCTGCTGCGCCGACGGCGAGGAGCGCGAACGGACCGAACCACAGCAGCCAGGTCACCGGCTTCAACGGCGGATCGTAGAGGACGAAGTCGCCGTAGCGCGCGACGAGGTAATGCCTGATCTCGTCGTCGCTCCTGCCGGCGAGCGCCAGCTCGCGCACCTCGCGGCGCAGATCGGCGGCGAGATCGGCGTCGCTCTCGGCGAGCGTCTGGTTCTGGCACACGAGGCAGCGCAGGCCCGACTCGAGATGCCGCAAGCGCAGGTCGAGTGCGTCGTCGGCGTGCGCCGTCGGTGCGAGCACGATGGCCACGCACGCGGCGAGAAGCAGCCGGCGCGTCACGCTCACGATGCCTGCAGCCTGCGAACCAGCGGCAGGATCGTCTGCTTCAACGCCTGCTCGGTCAGCGGCCCGATCTGCTTGTAGCGGATGACACCCGCACGATCGACGACGAAGGTCTCCGGAACGCCGTAGACGCCCCAGTCGATCCCGGCGCGCCCGTCGGTATCCATCACCGACTTCGCGTACGGGTTGCCGTTGTCGGTGAGCCAGGCACGTCCGTCGCCCGGCTTGTCCTTGTAGTCGAGCCCGATGATCGGCACGAGTTCCGTCTTGGCGAGCGCGACGAGCAGCGGATGCTCCTCGCGGCACGACACGCACCACGACGCCCAGACGTTGAGCAGCCACACCTGGCCGCGCATGTCGGCGGGCGACAGGTGCCGGTCGGGCGCATGCAGCTCGGCGAGCGAGAACGCGGGGGCCTGCTTGCCGACCAGCGGCGACGGCACCTCGCGCGGGTCGCGAAACAGGCCGGCATAGAGGAATCCCGCGATGACCGCGAACACCACGACCGGGATCAGCCAGCGCAGCGGCTTCAGCGTCATGTCGAAGCGGCGAGGGCCGCTGCCGGCTCGGCACGGCGGGCGCGCGCAAGGCGATAGCGCCGGTCGGCGACCGCGGTGAAGCCGCCGAGCGCCATCAGCAGGCAGCCGCCCCAGATCCAGTCGACGAAAGGCTTCACGTAGATGCGCACCGCCCAGGCCCCCGATGCTCCGCTGCCGGTGATGGGCTCGCCGAGCGACACGTAGTGGTCGCCGCCGATGCCGCGCTCGATCGACGCTTCGGTCATGGCCTGCCCGGATGCGCGGAACGTGCGCTTCTGCGGGTGCAGCGTCGTGACCTCGCGATTGGCCCGCGTCACGTCGATCGTCGCCACCAGTGCGTCGTAGTTCGGCCCCGGGACGGCGGTGACGCCGCGGAACGTGTAGGTGTCGCCGGCGACGACGACGCTCTGGCCGACGTCGAGGCGCACGTCGCGCTCGATCTCGTAGCCCTTGACGAGGGTCACCCCGGCGACGAACACCGCCACTCCGAGATGCGCGAGCAGCATGCCGTACCACGCCGGGGCGTTGGCCCCGAGCTTCGCGGCGAGCGTGCGCTGCGGCGCATGCCGCAAGCGGTGGGCGAGGGCGGCGAAGGTCGCCGCCGCGATCCACGCGGCGAGGAGGAGCCCGAGGGCGACGAGCGGCTTCCAGCGGCCCATCGCCACCGGCCCCAGCACGGCGGCGACCACGGCGACACCCGCGGCCCAGCGAAGGCGCGTCCACAGCTCGGGCAGCGGCGCGCGGCGCCACGCGGCCACCGGGCCGACGCCGACGAGAAAGAGGAGCGGCGCCATCAGCGGGTAGAACACGGTGTCGAAGTAGGGCGGGCCGACCGAGATCTTGCCGACCGCGAGCGCGTCGACGAACAGCGGATAGAGGGTGCCGAGGAGCACGCTCGCAAGCGCCACCACCAGCAGCACGTTGTTGCCGAGCAGCAGCGACTCGCGTGACAGCGGCGCGAACGCGCCTCCCGCACCGACCGCGCCGGCGCGTAACGCGTAGAGCACGAGCGAGCTGCCGATGACGACTGCCAGGAAGGCGAGGATGAACAGGCCCCGCGCCGGGTCGGTTGCAAACGCGTGCACCGACGTCAGCACGCCCGAGCGCACGAGGAACGTGCCGATCAGCGACAGCGAGAACGCGACGATCGCGAGCAGCACGGTCCAGCTTCGAAAGGCGCCGCGCTTCTCGGTCACGGCGAGCGAGTGGATGAGCGCGGTGCCCGCGAGCCACGGCATGAACGACGCGTTCTCGACCGGATCCCAGAACCACCAGCCGCCCCAGCCCAGCGTGTAGTACGCCCAGATGCTGCCAAGCGCGATGCCGATCGTCAGGAACGACCACGCGACGGTCGTCCACGGCCGCGACCAGCGCGCCCACGCCGCATCGAGCCGGCCGCCGATCAACGCCGCGATCGCGAACGCGAACGCGACCGAGAAGCCGACGTAGCCCATGTAGAGCATCGGCGGGTGCGCGACCATGCCGGGATCCTGCAGCAGCGGATTGAGGTCGCGTCCCTCGGGCGGCGCCGGGAAGAGACGCGTGAACGGATCCGACGTGGTGAGCAGGAACAGCAGGAAGCCGATCGCGACCATGCCGAGCACCGCGAGCACGCGGGCGCGCAGCACCTGCGGCAGGTTGCGCGAGAAGACCGATACGGCGAGGCCCCAGCCTGCGAGCATCAGCGACCACAGCAGGAGCGAGCCCTCGTGCGAACCCCAGGTCGCCGCGAGGCGATAGCGCAACGGCAGGTGCGTATTGGAGTTGGCCGCGACGTTCGCAACCGAGAAATCGCTCGTCGCGAAGCTCCACATGAGGCACCCGAACGCGAGTGCGACGAGGCCGAATTGCGCGCGCGCCGCCGTCACCGCGACGCCCATCAGTGCGTGATCGCGCCGCGCGGCACCGACCATCGGCAGGATCGACTGCACGATCGCGACCAGCAGGGCGACGATCAGTGCGAAGTGCCCGAGTTCCGGAATCATTGTGCCCTCGCTTCGTGCAGGCTCGGCATCGACATCGCGCCGGCATGTCCATGCGCGGCATCGATCGCAGCCTGTGCCTCGGGGGGCATGTAGTTCGCGTCGTGCTTGGCGAGGACCTGTGTCGCGTGGAACGCTCCGTCGGGGCCCATCGTACCCTGCGCGACGACGCCCTTGCCCTCCTTGAAGAGGTCGGGCAGGAGCCCGGTATAGGTCACCGGGACGGTCGCCGCGGTGTCGGTCACCTTGAAGTGCACGGTCAGCGTGCCGGGGACGCGCTCGAGGCTTCCCTGCTGGACGAGCCCGCCGATCCGGAACGTCCGTGACTGCGGCGCTTCGTGAGCGTAGACCTGCGACGGGGTGAAGAAGAACACGAGGTTCGAGCGGAACGCATTGAGGATCAGCGCGGATGCGGCCACCACGGCAACGAGGCCGGCGCCGATCCACGCGAACCTGCGGGCGCGCGGTTTCATCGGGTACCTTTGCTTTCGATCATCTGGAGGCTGTCGCCGCCGGCTTCAGCGGCCTGCTGCACCATCCGCGCAGTTGCGAGCGCGCGGCGTCCGCGGCGCTTCAGCGCAATCGTTTCGGCGACGACCACTGCCGCGACGGCTCCGTAGGCCATCCACACATACCACGCATAGCCGCCCATTTCGAGGAAGCGCGTCATGGCGGGGTCCCGATGCCGATCAGTGACGCGACCCATCCCGAGCTGCGCTCGCGCTCGAGAATGATCGCGCGGACCCGCGTCAGCGACGCAGCGATGCAGTAGCACCACGCGGCGGCGGTCATGAAGAGGAGCCCCGTCAGCATGATCATCGCCATCTTCGGTGCCGCGGTGAGGCTGATCGACGAGCCCTGGTGCAGCGTGTTCCACCACTGCACCGAGAAGTAGATGATCGGCACGTTGACGACGCCGACGAGCGAGAGCACCGCGCTGGCGCGGTCGGCCCGGCGCGGATCGTCGATCGACTGGCGCAGGGCGATCACGCCGAGGTAGAGGAAGAGCAGGATGAGGGTCGACGTCATCCGCGCGTCCCACGCCCAGTAAGTGCCCCAGGTCGGGCGTCCCCAGAAGGCTCCCGACCAGAGCGCGAGGGCCGCCATCAGCGCTCCCGTCGGCGCGAGCGCCTGCGCCATCATCGCCGAGAGCCGCGCGTTGAGCCCGAGCGCAAGTGCGCTCCAGAACGCCATCGCGACGTAGACGATCATCGCCATCCACGCCGTCGGCACGTGGATGAAGATAATCCGGTAGGCATCGCCCTGCGTCGCATCGGTGGGTGCGGCGACGAGGCCGATCCACAGCCCGATCAGCGCGAGCGCCGCGGCGAGCACTCCGAAGACGCGCGCGAGCCGCCCGGCGAGCGGGTAGAACGACACCGGGGAAGCGTAGCGGAACCAGTTGATGATCATCGTTCAGTCGAGCGCAATGCGCACTGCCGCAGCGACGGCGAACGGCACCGCGACCACTGCCAGCAGCAGACCCGCGCCCAGCAGCGACAGCTGGGGTGCGGCCGACATGCCCGCGCGCACCGCATCGACGGCCCCCGCGCCGAAGATCAGCACCGGCGCATAGAGCGGCAGCACGATGAGCGCGAGCAGGCTTGCGCCGCCGCGCGCACCGAGCGTCAGCGCCGCGCCGGTCGCGCCCAGGAGCGACAGGATCGGCGTTCCGATGAGGAGCGACGCCGCAAGCAGCGTGAGCGCCACGCCATCGAGCGCGTACTGGGCACCCAGCAGCGGCGCCAGCACGACGACCGGCAGGCCCGTCGTGAGCCAGTGTGCCAGCATTTTACCCGACGCGTAGGCGGGCAGCGGACCGCGCGCCAACGCCATCTGTTCGAGCGTGCCGTCGGCGAAGTCGGCGGCGAACAGGCGCGGCAGCGCCAGCAGCGACGCGAGCAGCGCCGACGTCCAAAGCACTCCGGGGCCGAGCATCGACAGCACTTCGCGCGAGGGTGACGTGGCGAGCGGGAACAGGGATACGACGATCACGTAGAACAGCAGTTGGACGCCGAGTTCCGCGCGCGAGCGCAGCGCCACGCGCAGGTCGCGCCGCAGCGCGAAGACGACCGCCTCGCCGATCGACGGTACCTCGGCCAATGCTGGCGGCGCTGCGGCGGCCCGGGTCATCCGATCCTCATGCTGCCGGCGCGCGCGCCCGCCGGCCCGCGCGAGGCAGCGAGGTCGAGCTCGCGCCCGCGGCCCGGCGGAAGCGGCAGCGGCAGGTGCGACGCCGCGACGATGCATCCGCCGCAATCGAGGTGCCGCGCGACGAGCCGCGCGAGGAGCCCCGTCGCCTCGGCGTCGAGCGCGGTCAGCGGTTCGTCGAGGAGCCACAGCGGCCGCCGCGACAGCGCGAGGCGTGCGAGGCCGATGCGTCGCCGCTGACCCTGTGACAACGCGCGGCCCGGCAACTGCGCGCACCGCGCGAGACCGGCATCCGCGAGCGCATGCGAGCGCGCGTTTGCGCCGGTGCCTTCGGCGTCGAGCGCGACCCAGAAGGCGAGGTTCTCCTCGACCGTCAGCTCGTCCTTGAGGCCGGCAAGGTGGCCGTTGAACGCGACCGCCGCGCGCAGCCGGGCGTCGCCGGTGCGCATGCGCTCGCCGCGCCAGCGCACCTCGCCCGCCGCGGGCTCGGTAAGCCCCGCAAGGATGCGCAGGAGCGTCGTCTTGCCGCCGCCGTTGGGCCCGCGCACCGTCAGCGCATCGCCGGCGCCGACTCTGAAATCGAGGTCGCGAAACAGCATCGCGAAGCCACGGCTCGCCGCAAGCGAGCGGGCTTCGAGCGCGGCGGCGGCGAACACTCCGGGCCTACTTCACGATGTCGCCGATCACGACGGCGACCTGCCGCGCTCCAGGCGTCACCGGAACGCTCGAGCCGACGAGGTCGCCGGGTGCGGGCAGCGCGTCGCCGGAGCGCGAGATGCGCGCCTCGACGATCACCTTGCCCGCCGTCGACAGCTTGGCGTCGGGGCGCATCGATTGCGAATCGTCGAGGGTGAACGCGCGCGGCAGCGGCGCGGCTCCCTCGCGCAGCACGGCAACGGGCATGCGCGGCCCGTCGACCGCGCGCGCATAGATGAACAGGGTGTCGCCGGGCGCAACGCGCGTGGCGAGCGCAGGTGCGATGGTGACCTCGCCGCGGATCGCCCCGTTCCCTGAGGACGCGGCTTCGCGGGGAGCTCCGCCAGGCGCCTGTCCGGCCGCTTCCGCGCGTGCGATCAGCGCATCGATCTCCTGCACCTCGGGGCTCCCCGGGGGAAGCTCGACCTTGAGGCGGCGCCACAGGTCGATTGCGGCGGGAACGTCGTTACGCTCCTGGGCGGCCGATGCGGCGAGGAGCAGCGCGTTGACGTTCCCGGGCTCGAGGGCGAGCGCGCGCTCGACGAGGCGCGTCGGCTCCCCGGCGAGCGTCTGTCCGTTGGCCATGCCGAGCGCGTCGGCCCAGTCGACCAGAAGATCGGCGTCGACAGCCCCGTGCTGCGCGGCCTGGTGGAAGGCGTCGGCAGCCTCGCGGTAGCGGCCGAGTGCGCCGTACGAGCGCCCGAGGAGCTTCCATCCGGTCGCGTCGTCCGGATGCTCTTTCATGCGTGTGGCGAGGCGATCGACCATCGCCGTCACCTGTGCTTTCGACATCGCCGGCGCCTGTGCCGCCGCGCTCTCCTCGCGCAGCGCCTGCGGGTTGCCGAGGAGCGCGTAGAGGCCCACTGCGACAACCGGGAATGCGAGGGCGAGACCGAGCGCCCAGCGCCACCCGGCACGCGGGGCATGCAGGCGCTCCGCGCGGGGTGCCGCCTGCAGCTCGCCGGCGAGACGCGACGCGAGCTCGTCGATCGCCTGGGCGTGCTCGGGTGCGGTGATCGCGCCCGCGGCGAGCTCATCGTCGAGCTGGCGCTTCTCGTCGCGGTAGATCGCCGCTGCCGGGGTGTCCGTGGCGTTCGCCGCACGCCGTCGCAGGAGGGGCGCGACGAGTGCCGCGAGTGCAGCCGCGACGATCGCGAGCGCAGCGAGCCAGAACAGCAGGAGAATGTGCATCTGGGGGAGGGTTCCCCGGGGGAGGCGGTTGCGGCCCGCGCATTATAGCCGCCGCGCTATGATGGACGATGCCGCCCGCAGAAGACGGCGACTGCGCGACACCCTGAGGAGCTCCGGCATGCCCGACCAGGAAAAGACCATCCGCGACGAATCGCTCGCCTACCACCGGCGCGCGCCGGCAGGCAAGATCGCGCTCCTCGCAACGAAGCAGCTCACCAACCAGCGCGATCTGGCGCTCGCCTACACGCCCGGCGTCGCCGCGGCCTGCGACGAGATCGTCCGCGATCCGCGCGAGGTCTCCGCGCTGACCGCTCGCGGCAACCTCGTCGGCGTCGTCACCAACGGAACCGCGGTGCTCGGGCTCGGCGCGATCGGCCCGCTTGCTGCGAAGCCGGTGATGGAGGGCAAGGCGGTGCTGTTCAAGAAGTTCGCCGGCCTCGATTGCTTCGACATCGAGATCGCCGAGCGCGATCCCGACAAGCTCGTCGACATGATCTGCGCGCTCGAGCCGACCTTCGGCGGCATCAACCTCGAGGACATCAAGGCGCCCGAGTGCTTCTACATCGAGAAGAAGTGCCGCGAGCGGATGAAGATCCCGGTGTTCCACGACGACCAGCACGGCACGGCGATCATCGTCGGCGCGGCGGTGCTGAACGGCCTGCGCGTGGTCAACAAGAAGTTCGCCGACGCGAAGCTCGTCTGCTCGGGTGCCGGAGCCGCGGCACTCGCCTGCCTCGACATCCTGGTGAGCCTCGGGCTGCGGCGTGAGAACGTGTTCGTCGCCGACATCAAGGGCGTCGTCTGGCAGGGGCGCACCGAGCTGATGGACGACAACAAGGCCCGCTACGCGCAGCCGACGTCGGCGCGAACGCTCGCCGAGATCCTTCCCGGCGCCGACATCTTCCTCGGCCTCTCGGCAGGTGGCGTGCTGAAGCCCGAGTGGGTGAAGACGATGGCCGAGCGACCGCTCATCCTGGCCCTCGCCAATCCGGAGCCCGAGATCATGCCCGACCTCGCGAAGCAGGCGCGTCCCGACGCCGTCATCGCGACCGGCCGCTCGGACTTTCCGAATCAGGTCAACAACGTGCTTTGCTTCCCGTTCATCTTCCGCGGAGCGCTCGATGCCGGGGCGACGACGATCAACGAGGCGATGAAGCTCGCCGCAGTGCGTGCCCTCGCCGATCTCGCGACGGTCGAGCAGTCCGATATCGTCGCCACCGCGTACAACCTCCACGAGAATCTGCGCTTCGGCCCGGATTACCTGATCCCGCGCCCGTTCGATCCGCGGCTCATCGTGCAGATCGCCCCGGCGGTTGCGAAGGCCGCGATGGACTCGGGAGTGGCGACGCGGCCGATCGAGGATTTCGACGCCTATCGCACGCGCCTCACCGGGATCGTCTACCACTCGGGCCTGCTGATGAAGCCGATCTTCGCGGCGGCGAAGGCGTCGCCGAAGCGGATCGTCTATGCCGAGGGCGAGGACGAGCGCGTGCTGCGCGCCGTGCAGGTGGTCGTCGACGAGCACCTCGCGCAGCCGATCCTCGTCGGAAGGCCCGAAGTGATTGCGAAGCGCATCGAGCGCTTCGGGCTGCGCCTCAAGCCCGACGTCGACGTCGAGACGATCAATCCCGAGTCGGATCCGCGCTACCGCGACTACTGGACCGAATATCACCGGCTGACGCAGCGCAAGGGCGTCTCGCAGCAGTTCGCCAAGATCGAGATGCGCCGGCGCCTCACGCTGATCGGCGCGATGATGATTCACCAGGGCGACGCCGATGGCATGCTCTGCGGCACCTTCGGGACCTTCGCACTGCACCGCGAATACATCGACCAGGTGATCGGGCTGCGCAAAGGCGCCAGCATCTACGCGACGATGAACGCAGTGCTCCTCCCGGGCCGTACGGTGTTCATCGCCGATACCTACGTCAATCCGGACCCGACGGCGGCGCAGGTGGCCGAGATCGCAACGCTGTGTGCGGCCGAGATCCGCCGCTTCGGCATCACGCCCAAGGTCGCGCTCCTGTCGCACTCGTCGTTCGGCACGAGCAATTTGCCGTCGGCGCAGAAGATGCGCGAAGCGCTCGCGCTGATCAATGCGCGCGAGCCGGCTCTCGAGGTCGAAGGCGAGATGCACGGCGACGCCGCGCTCTCGGAAACCGTGCGCAAGGGCGCCTTCCCCAACTCGCGGCTCGTCGGCGACGCGAACCTGCTCATCATGCCGACCCTCGACGCGGCGAACATCTCGTTCAACCTGCTGAAGGCGGCTTCGGGGGCCGGCGTCACGCTGGGACCAATGCTCCTCGGCGTCGCGAAGCCGGTGCACATCCTGACGCCTTCGGCGACGGTACGGCGTCTCGTCAACATGACTGCGCTCACCGTCGTCGACTGCACGATCGACCGCGAAGCGTAGAGAGCGGGCGCGCGCGGCGCCGATCGGCGCTGCTATACTCCGGCGCCCCCCGGACGCCGGATCCTGGATGCGCTGCGCCCGACAGCCCCCGGGGGCGCCGCCATGCTCGCGCGCCTCCACCGCCTCCTCGCCCGTCTCGGCCCCGGGCTCGTCACCGGCGCCGCCGACGACGACCCGAGCGGCATCGCGACCTACTCGCAGGCCGGTGCCCAGTTCGGCCTCGGCATGCTGTGGAGCGTGCTGCTGACGACGCCGCTGATGGTCGGCATCCAGGTGGTGAGCGCGCGCATCGGCCGCGTCACCGGACACGGCATCGCGCGCAACATCCGCGATCATTACTCGAAGCGACTGCTCATCTTCATCGTGGGCATCCTGCTCGTCGCGAACACGATCAACATCGCCGCCGACCTCGGCGCGATGGGCGAGGCGCTGCAGCTCGTCGTCGGCGGGCGGCCGCACGCCTATACGCTGGTGTTCGGCGTGCTGGTCGTGCTGATGCAGCTCTTCATCCCCTATCGGCGCCTCGCTCCGCTACTGAAGTGGCTGACGCTGTCGCTGTTCGCGTACGCAGCGGTGCTCCTCACGGTGAAGATACCGTGGGCGCAGCTCGTCACGGCGACGCTGATCCCTCCGGTGAAGCTGACGCGCGACTACCTGATGCTCCTCGTCGGCGTGCTCGGCACGACGATCAGCCCCTACCTCTTCTTCTGGCAGGCGTCGCAGGAGGTCGAGGAGCAGAGGATGGTGGCCGGCGAGCTGCCGCTGCGACACGCTCGGCTCGGCGCCCGCGAGCACCTGCGCAGGATCCGCATCGACACCTGGTTCGGCATGGCGCTCTCGAACGCGATTGCGTTCTCGATCATGCTGACGACCGCCGTTACGCTCCACGACGCGGGGATCACCAGCATCCAGACGTCCGCCCAGGCCGCGCAGGCGCTGCGTCCGATCGCCGGGGATTTCGCATTCCTGCTGTTCGCATGGGGCATCATCGGCACCGGGCTTCTCGCGGTGCCGGTTCTCGCCGGCTCGGCGGCGTACGCGGTTGCCGAAGCGATGCAATGGCCGATCGGACTCGAGCTGCAGCCGCTCGAGGCGAAGGGGTTCTACGGCATCATCGCGCTTGCGACGCTTCTCGGCGCCGGCATCGACTTCACGCCGATCGACCCGATCAAGGCGCTCGTCTGGTCGGCGGTGCTGAACGGCATCGTCGCGGTGCCGATCATGGTCGTGATGATGCGCATGGCGGTGCGCCCGGACATCATGGGCCCGTTCGTGATCAGGCCCAAGCTGAAGCGCCTCGGGTGGGCGGCGACCGCGTTCATGGCGGTGACCGTCGCCGCGATGCTCGGGGCGTTCGCCGTGTAGCGGCACGGGAGACGGCATCGCGCCGGCCGCCGTTCGCAGGGGGCCGGGTAGAATGGCGACGCTGGAGGGATGGATGAGCGGTTTAAGTCGCACGCCTGGAAAGCGTGTTTAGGGTAACTCCCTAACGCGGGTTCGAATCCCGCTCCCTCCGCCAGTCCGACATCCTGTAACGTCCAAGATGGTCCGGTTCGGGTGCCATCTAACCTATGGAAGAGCTCCGAAGTGATAGCGTCGCTTGCGGGCGGGCAAACACCGTGAAGCGAGGATCGTCATGAAAAACGCGGCGGGAAGCCAGACGGATCGTATTGCGCTCGACCGACTGATTCGTGGATTCCAGATCTCGCGGATGATCGGTGTTGTCGCTGATCTGACGCTAGTGTCGTGAGTTAGAAGTTCGCAGACAGAAGCGTTCGATGCTGGCCAAGATGTCGTCAGCGGACTTCGCCCACGCGAACGGTTTTGGATCGACGTTGTAGTTGTCGAGATAGGTACGAATGGCATCTTCCAACTGGCGCGTCGATCGATGAGTGCCGCGACGGATCTGCTTGGTAGTGAGCGTCGCGAACCAGCGTTCGACCTGGTTGAGCCAGGACGCCGAGGTCGGCGTGAAGTGCACATAGAAACGCGGATGCCGTGCGAACCAGGCACGCACTTTGGGCGTCTTGTGGGTGCCGTAGTTATCCATGACCAGATGCACGTCGAGCGCAGCCGGAACGTTCGCTTCGATGGTGCGCAGGAACTGCAGGAACTCGTTGCTGCGGTGCCGGCGATGCATCTGCCCGATGACTTCACCGGTGGCGATGTCCAACGCCGCAAACAGCGTGGTGGTGCCGTGCCGCTCGTAATCATGTGTGCGCCGCTCGGCGATGCCCGGCGCCAGCGGGAGCAGCGGCTGGGTGCGGTCGAGTGCCTGAATCTGGCTCTTCTCGTCCACGCACAGCACCATGGCTTTGGTCGGCGGATCCAGATACAGACCGACGATGTCGCGGGTCTTGGCAACGAACAACGGGTCGGTCGAGAGCTTGAACGTTTCCTGCCGATGCGGTTGCAGCCCGAAAGTTCGCCAGATCCGACTCACCGCGGTCTGCGACAGTCCGCTGGCCGCCGCCATCGTGCGCGTGCTCCAGTGCGTGGCATGACCCGGCCGCTGCTCCAGCGTCATCGCGATGACCCGGTCCACGCGCGCATCGTCGATGGTGCGCGGCGCTCCCGGACGGGGCGCGTCCAACAAGCCATCCAAGCGCTGTTCAACGAACCGGTTGCGCCACTTGGATACCGTCTGCGCCGTACAGCGCAGCCGTCTGGCGACCTGCCGATTCAACGCGCCTGCCGCACAATCGAGCACAATTTGCGAGCGCAGCGCCAACGCCTGAGACGTCTTGCGTCGACGCGTCCACGCTTCCAGTTGTTCACGCTCGCTCACACTCAGTATCACTTGCGCTTTCGGTTTCCCAGCCATCGCTCCCCTCACTGTCTCGATGACAGTAACTGGAGACAGCAAGGAGACGAAATGATTCAACGAATTAGTAACTCACGACACTAGACGTCGGCAGGGGCGAGCGGGGGCTCGTCCATCAGCGCGACCTGCTCGCGCAGCTCGAGGATCCGGTCCTGCCAGTAGCGCTCGGTGTTGAACCACGGAAACGCTGCGGGAAAGGCGGGGTCGTCCCAGCGGCGCGCGATCCACGCTGAATAGTGGATGAGCCGCAGCGTGCGCAGCGCTTCGACGAGTGCCAACTCGCGCCGGTCGAAATCGCGGAACGAGCGGTAGCCGCGCAGGAGCGCCGCGAGCTGCGCCTCCATCGATGCCCGGTCGCCCGCGAGGAGCATCCACAGGTCCTGCACCGCAGGGCCCATCCGCGCGTCGTCGAAATCGACGAAGTGCGCGCCGGCGTCGGTCCACAGCACGTTGCCGCCGTGGCAATCGCCGTGCAGGCGCAGCGTCGCGAAGGGCGCCGCGGCGGCGAACACCTCGCGCACAGCCGCGAGAGCGAGATCGACGATCTGCGTCCACGCCGCGCGCAGGTCGGCGGGGAGAAACCCGTGCTCGACGAGGTATGCGCGCGACTCGTCGCCGAACGACTCGACGTCGAGCGCAGGCCGCACGGCGAACGCGCGCGCCGCGCCGACCGTGTGAAGACGGGCGAGGAAGCGCCCGAGCGCCTCGAGGACGTCCGCGCGCTCGAGTTCGGGGGCCCTGCCTCCGTGCCTCGGGAACACCGCGTAGCGGAAGCCGCCGTAGGTGAACAGGCGCGCGCCGCCGAGTTCGAGCGGAGGCACCGAAGGCACGCCCGCGTCGGCGAGCTCGACGGTGAACTGGTGCTCCTCGACGATCTGTGCGTCGCTCCAGCGGGCGGGGCGATAGAACTTGACGACGACCGGCGGCGCATCGTCGCGCCACGCCTGGTAGACGCGGTTCTCGAAGCTGTTGAGGGCGAGGAGGCGTCCGTCGCCGCGGATGCCGACAGCGTCGAGCGCGTCGAGGACGAGGTCGGGCGTAAGTCCGCTGAACGGCGGGGGACGATCGGTGGGCACACATGATTCTACGTCTGGCGTCGCGTGCAGCGGATCGGCGGTCGCGCGCGGCGAATTCGCCGTCGGATGCGACGGACCTCCCGTCACGCGTGACGTCGGCCGGTGCTCGGCATTTGCTATCGTCGCGCTTTTCGAGCCATGGGAGCCGCACCGATGGGCACGCCGGTGATCGCCGCCGAACGCATCGCAGACCAGTGGGACAGCGACATCGTTCCGCGCCTCGTGGAATACGTCAGCATTCCGGCGAAGTCGCCGCACTTCGATCCCGCGTGGGAGGCGCACGGCCACCTCGAGAGGGTGGTGCGCCTTGCCGAGACGTGGGTGCGCGCGCAGCCGGTGCGCGGGCTCGAAGTCGAGATCGTGCGCATTCCGGGGCGCACGCCGCTGCTGCTGTTTGCGACCGGCGGGGCCGGCGAGCGGACGGTGCTGCTCTACGGCCACCTCGACAAGCAACCGGAGATGACCGGCTGGCGCGCCGGCGGCGGGCCATGGGTGCCGCTCGTCGAAGGCGAGAAGCTCTATGGCCGCGGCGCGGCGGACGACGGCTACGCGGTGTTCGCGGCTCTTTCGGCGATCGCAGCGCTCGACGCGGCGAACGTCCCGCACGCGCGCTGCGTCGGGCTGATCGAGGCCTGCGAGGAGAGCGGAAGCTACGACCTGCCGGCCTATCTCGCGCTGCTGAAGCCGCGTCTTGGCAACGTCGATCTCGTCGTCGGCCTCGACTCGGGCTGCGGCGATTACGAGCGATTGTGGATGACGACGTCGCTGCGCGGCCTCGCTGCAGGCACGCTGAAGGTCGAAGTGCTGACCGAAGGCGTGCACTCGGGTGACGCGAGCGGCGTCGTTCCATCGTCGTTCAGGATCGCGCGGAGGCTCGTCGAGCGCCTCGAGGATTCGGCCAACGGCTGGATCCTGCCGTCGGCGTTCCATGCGCGAATTCCCGTCGAGCGCGTCGAGCAGGCGGGCCAGGCCGCAGCGATTCTCGGCGAGACGGTGTTTCGCAAGTACCCGTTCGCCGGCGGCACGCGCCCGATGGTCGGCGACGGCG
Organism: Pseudomonadota bacterium; assembly: GCA_018241785.1. Taxonomy (GTDB): domain Bacteria; phylum Pseudomonadota; class Gammaproteobacteria; order Burkholderiales; family Casimicrobiaceae; genus VBCG01. The sequence goes on from JAFEDF010000031.1 coordinate 23,119, forward strand.
GCGAGGCGCTCCTCAACCGCACCTGGCGTCCCGCGCTGTCGACGATCGGAGCCGATGGACTGCCGCCGATCGAGAGCGCCGGCAACGTGCTGCGTCCGTCGACGTCGCTCAAGCTGTCGCTGCGGCTGCCCCCGACCGTCGACGGGAATTCGGCGGCGGCCGCAATGAAGGCGACGCTGGAAGCTGATCCGCCGCACGGCGCCTCCGTCACCTTCACCGCCGAGCAGGGTGCGACGGGGTGGAACGCGCCGCCCACCGCACCGTGGCTCGCGGCGGCCATCGACGCCGCGTCGAAGTCGCGCTACGGCAAGCCGGCGGCGGCGATGGGGGAGGGAGGCACGATCCCGTTCATGGCAATGCTCGGCGAATACTTTCCCGACGCCCAGTTCCTGATCACCGGCGTCCTCGGGCCACACTCGAACGCGCACGGGCCGAACGAGTTCCTGCACATCGGCTACGCGAAGCGCCTCACTGCGTGTGTCGCCGACGTGCTCGCCGCCCACGCCGCGACGGGCGGCTCTTGACGTACGAACGGTCGTTCACTATGCTCGTCCGATGTCGAACGATCGTTCCTACCTGGGCATTCTGCAGGATTACTACTCGACGCACCGGACGCTGCCGTCGTATGCGTCGATCGGGCGGCTCCTCGGCCTGAGGTCGAAGTCTTCGGTCGCCGCGATGGTCGCGCGGCTGAAGCTTGCCGGCTATCTCGAATCGACGCCCGACAAGCGCCTCGCGCCGTCGAAGCGTTTCTTCGGGCGGCCGATCGCCACCGGTTCCGTTCGCGCCGGGCTGCCCGATCCGGTCGACGACGGCCAGTCCGACACCGTCACCCTCGATGATTACCTGATCGAGCGGCCGTCGCAGACCGTTCTCGTGCGCGTCAAGGGTGATTCGATGCAGGACGCCGGCATTCTCGACGGCGATCTCGTCGTCGTCGAGAAGCGCGCGTCTGCGCAGCGCGGCGACATCGTCGTCGCGATCGTCGACAACCAGTTCACGCTGAAGCGGCTCGACCTCGAAGGCGGTGCCTTCGTCCTCAAGCCCGAGAATCGCGCCTACCCGGTGATCCGCCCCGAAGGCGGGCTCGAGATTTTCGGCGTGATGGTCGGGCTGGTCCGCAAGCTCTGACCCCGCCGTTACGCGAGCGCCACCTCGACGAGGCAATCGTAGAAGGTCGGGCCGTGGCCGAGGTCGGTCGGGGCTGGACTCGTCACCGCATTGGCGTTCTCGCCTCCCGGCGCGAGCTTCTTCCACCACACCGACGGCGCGACGACGACGCCGCGGCGCGCGCGCTCGGACACTCGCGCGCGAGCGAGGAACCCCCCGCGGTCGTTGAACACGCGCACCGAAGCCCCGCTCTCGATGCCGCGCACTGCGGCATCGCCGGGATGGATGTCGAGCCTCGGCATCGGCTCCTCGGCGAGCGAGGCGGGCAGGTTCGCGAACGACGAGTTGAGGAAGTTGCGCAGCGGCGGCGAGATGAAGGCAAGCGGGTAGCGCGCCGCGAGTTCGGGGTTCGACGCCACCGATTCGTACGGTGCGACGAAATCGGGGAGGGGGTCCTCGCCCATCGCCGCGAGCCGCATCGAATGGAACTCGCACCTTCCTGACGGCGTCGGAAAGTTTCCGTGGGCGAACGGGGCCCACGGCTTCGGCACCTGCAGGCGCGCCCAGCCGGCCGACTTCAGCATCTCCCATGCGAGGCCGGCGACGCGAGGATCGCCGTTCCTGAGCGCCTGCCGCGCGAGGTCGTCGTCGCTGTCGCGAAAGCACGGCTCATCGAAGCCCATCCTCGCGGCGAGCCTTCGAAACACCTCGGTGTTCGGCAGCGCCTCGAAGAGCGGCGCGATCGCCGCGTTGTTCGCCTGCACGCACAGGTGGCCGTACGACGTGTGGAGGTCGGTCTGCTCGAGCTGGGTGGTCGCCGGCAGCAGGATGTCGGCGTAATCGGCGGTGTCGGTGCGAAAGATCTCGTGCACGACGCAGAAGAGGTCCTCGCGTGCGAAGCCGGCCGCGACCCGCGACCCATGCGGTGCGACGGCGACCGGGTTGGAGTTGTAGACGTAGATCGCCCGCACCGGCGGATCGTCGAGCTCGGCGAGAGCGTCGCCGATCGTCGACATGTTGATCGTTCGCGGCGACCCGCGGATCAGGTCGGGCCGTTCGAGCGCCTGCGAGTCGACCGGATACGTGCCCGATGACGACAGCAGCGCCCCTCCCGCGGGATCGCGCCAGGCGCCGACGAGAGCCGGCAGGCAGGCAATCGCACGCACCGCGTTGGCGCCGCCGTGCACGCGCTGCACGCCGTAATTGAGGCGGATCGCGGCCGGACGGATGGTGCCGTAGTCGCGAGCGAGCTCGACGACGTCCTCGGCGGCAATGCCGCAGGTGCGCGCGACGCGCTCGGGCGGCCATTGCGCGGCCCGTGCGGCGAGCGCGTCGTAGCCTTGCGTGTAGCGCTCGACGTAGTCGCGGTCGACGAGGTTCCCGGCGATCAGCACGTGCATCAGTCCGAAGGCGAGCGCCGCATCGGTGCCTGGCAGGAGCGCGACGTGCCGATGGCACTTCTCGGCGGTGGCGCTGCGGTAGGGGTCGATCGCGACGAGCTTCGCGCCGCGGCGCTTCGCTTCCTGTGCGCGCGTCCAGAAGTGCAGGTTGGAAGTGATCGAGTTGCTGCCCCAGATCAAGATCAGGCGGCTGTTCTCGAACTCCTCGACGTCCATGCCCATCGACGCGCCGACGACGGCGGTCCAGCCGGCTTTCCCGGCAACCGAGCAGATCGTCCGTTCGAGGAGCGACGCCCCCAGCCGGTGGAAGAAGCGCCGGTCCATCGATGAGCCCTGCACGAGGCCCATCGTTCCAAAGTAGCTGTATGGAAGAATCGCCTGCGGCCCGTCGGGCGAATCCGCAATCGAGCGAAAGCGTGCGGCGATCTCGTCCAGCGCCTCGTCCCAGCCGATGCGCGCGAAACGCCCGTCGCCTTTGCGTCCGATGCGGCGCATCGGATAGCGGACGCGTTCGGGCGAGTAGGTGCGGTCGAGGTAGCGCGCAACCTTCGTGCACAGCACGCCGGAAGTCGGTGGATGGTCGGGCGCGCCGCGGATCTCGACCGCGCGGCCATCCTCGACCGCGACCAGCATCGCGCAGGCGTCGGGGCAATCGTGCGGGCATGCGGCACGCACGACGCGACGTCCGCCGCACACCGGATCATCGGGGGGCATGATCGCGGCATTCTAAGGCAGCGCCGGGTCCGCCGCGGTATGCTCCCGGCGGCAGTGGTTTCGGCGGCGATGGTTTGCCGGCGCCGCACGTTCGCCGGGACCGCGCGCTCGCCGGCGCAGCAGCCCGTGCACTTCGACCCGCTTTCCCAGGCGCAGCATGGATCGTCCCGCAGTCCCCCGCGTCTTTCTCGCCGATGGAGTGGACGTGCCTGCCCTCGGCCTGGGGACCTGGCACATGGGCGAATCGGCCGCCTCGCGCCGCCATGAAGTCGACGCGCTGCGCGAAGGAATCACCCGCGGACTCGCGCTCGTCGACACCGCCGAGATGTACGGCGACGGTGGGGCCGAGGAGGTCGTCGCCGAGGCGCTGGAAGGCGTGCGCGAGCAGTGCTTCGTCGTCAGCAAGGTCCTCCCGCAGCATGCGAGCGCGCGCGGGGTCGCCTCCGCGTGCGAGCGCAGCCTCGCACGGCTTCGGATCGATCGGCTCGACCTCTACCTGTTGCACTGGCGCGGGAGCGTTCCGCTTGCCGAGACCGTTCGCGCGTTCGAGGCTCTGCGCCGCGACGGCAGGATCGCACGCTGGGGCGTGTCGAACTTCGACGTCGACGACATCGAGGAGCTCTTTGCGCTGCCCGAAGGCCGGCACTGCACGGTGAACCAGGTGCTCTATCATCTCGGCGAGCGTGGCATCGAATGGGCGCTCGCCGATCTCTGCCGGCGTCACCGCATCTCGATCATGGCCTACTCGCCGTTCGACGAAGGGCGGCTGCTCGGGCACCGCGCACTCCGCGCGGTCGCGGCGCGCATCCACGCGACGCCTGCACAGGTTGCGCTCGCCTGGCTCGTCGCACGCAAAGTCATTGCGATTCCGAAGGCAGCGCACATTCGGCACGTCGACGACAACGCTGCGGCGGCCGCGCTTCACCTCAGCGACGCGACTCTGCGCGAACTCGACAACGCATTTCCGCCGCCGTCGCGCGCAACGCCGCTGGCGATGATCTGATCGCGCCTCCATTCCCGCGCCGGATCGATATCCGACGCGGCCTGTTTCGTACACCACTAAGTGTGCAACGCACGCTGAGTGTCCTGCGGCAGGCGTTGTCCTTCAATGGGTTATCGATGCCCGATGGGCGGGTCCCATGCGTGGCATGGATGCTGCTGAAAACCAGGCGAGCCGGCGATTTCAACGCCGATCGACACAGGAGACCACGGTGAACTACACGCACTACGATTATCTCGACCTTGCACCCGGCGCGAGTCCGCAGCGGATCGAGGCTGCCTACGCCGCGGTACTCGAGCGCTTCGAATTCGGACACACCGAGGCGGGGCAGGACCTCTCGGGCCTCGTACGGATGATCCACGCGGCGTATGCCGTGCTGTCGGATCCGGTGCAGCGGCGCGAATACGACGCGCAGCTCTGGGCCGAGGCCGAGGCCGCGGATGCCGAGCTCCAGTCACAGCTCGACGCGCGTTCGCTGACCGGATTCACCCGCGTCCAGCAGGTTCCCGAAGCGCTGGCGGCAGCGGTGCCCGAACTCGCGGCCTGAACATTCGAGCGCGTCGCGGAGCGGATCCACGATTCGCCCCGTGCAGCGATCGAGCGGTTTGCGGTCGCCACGAGCAATCAAACTGCAGACAGCGATGCGGTAGGTGACCGCTTCTTTATCGACCAGGTAGGGGAGCACCGCGACCGCGATCGCAGCCATCGCGCGCGACAACAAGGGGGAGAACACGATGATGCGATGTGTCGGGTGCAAGTTCTACGACCGCAGCGAGCGCGCCTCATCGGATGGAGGCGGCCTTCACTGGGGGAGTTGCCGCCGCTCGGTTCCGACGCTGCGCCCGGCCCAGGGTCGCGACTTCAGCGTCGAAGGGGTCTGGCCGCGCGTACGCGACGACGATTGGTGCGGTGCGTGGGAGGCGCGCGAGAAGCGCGAGAAGCGCGTCGAGGAGGTTCCCGTCCCGGCTGATTCGCTGCTCCAGGTTGCCGGCCGGCCCGGCGACCCCAAGACACCCGCCGCCGCGGGCGAAGGTCCGCGTCAATCGCTGATGGTTCCACCCGACATCGCGCGGGCATCCTCCCCCGGACCCAATCACTTCGCGTCGGACTGATCGTCGGAACGCACGATGGGGTCAGGTCCGGCATCTCGCCCCGCGGGGCAAAAGGGAAGACCTGACCCCACTCGTTCAAGACCTGACCCCATTCGTTCCAGTCGCTCGCGGCTGTCACGCGTCTGCTAGAGTTCCCGCTTCGCCGCGGGGCGGGCCCTGACCCGGTCCTGCGCTGCACCCGCCGGCGACCCCGCATGTCAGCATCCGCTCTCGACGCTGCGCTCGCCGCAGGCTCCTGGATTGTCACGCCCGGCGAGCGCCTCGCGCGCGAGATCGGCGCCGCATTCGACGCGGAGCAGCGGCGGCGCGGCGCAGCCGCGTGGCCGACGTCACGCGCACTGTCGTGGAATGCCTGGCTCGATCGCCTCTGGCTCGCGGCCGTTGCCGGCAGCGCGTTCGCGCGGCCGCCGGTGCTGGTCGCCCCCGCCGTCGCGACGGAACTCTGGCGCAGCGTGATCGCCGACGCGGCCTTGCCGCTGCTCAGCGTGCGCGGCGCGGCGCGCGGCGCGGCGCGCGCGTGGCACACCTTCCATGCCTGGCGAAGCTCGACCGACGAGCACATGCCCGCGGACGGGATGGGCGGCGGGGACAGCGACGTGTTCCTGAAGGGGTGCGCGGCCTACCGCCGCCGGCTCGATGCGCTCGCCGCGATCGACCGCGCCGGGCTGCCCGATGCTCTTTCGGCGCACGCGAGCGCGCGTTGGCTCGCGGGCTTCGGCGACGTCATGCTGTACGGATTCGATGCAACGACTCCGCAGCAGGAGCGCCTCGTCACCGCGCTCCGCGCGGCGGGTGTGACGATCGAGCGCGCTGCAGGCGCCGGCGTGACGGATTCGCGGCGGATGCGAAGCGTATTCGCCTCGCCGCGCGAGGAGCTCGCGAGTGTCCTCGCCGCTGCGCGCAGCACGATCGAGGCGGACGGCAGCGCACGTGTGGGAATCGTCGTTGCCGATCTCGAGGAGCGGCGCGACGCGATCGAGGCGCTGGCGGAGGAGGTCCTCTGTCCCTGGCATCTCGAACACTGCGAATCGGCAGCCGCGCGTCCGTACGCGATCTCGCTCGGCCGCGCGCTCTCCGCCGTGCCGATCGTCGCGGCGGCGCTCGATCTCATCGCACTGGGCTGCGGCGAGGAAGTCGATGCGCTGCGTGCGGCGCGCGCGCTGCGTACGCCCTACCTTGCCGACGCCGACGCTCGCGGCGCGGCGCGTGCGGCAATCGAGCTTCGCTGGCGGGCTTCGTGCCTCCTGCGCACCGGCTTCACCGGCGCTGCGGCGGCGCTGCGCGAAGTCGATCCGGCGCTTGGCGAGCGGTGGCGTGCCGCTTCGCGCCCGTCGACATCGCCGAAACTTCCGCGCGAATGGGCGCGCGCGTGGACCGGCTGGCTCGCGGCGCTCGGCTGGCCCGGGAGCCGCGCGCTGTCGAGCGACGAATGGCAGGCGCGCGAGGCATGGATGCGGCTCCTCGGCACGTTCGCTTCGCTGGGACCCGCAACGGGTCGCGTCGCCGCCGACGCGGCGCTGGCACGGCTCGAGGACCTCGCCGCCGACCAGATCTTTCAGCCGCAGGCTTCGATTCCGCCGATCCGCATCCTCGGCGTCGAGGAGGCGCTCGGACTCGCCTTCGACGCGGCGTGGCTCGTCGGCTTCGACGACGAGCGGTGGCCGCCGCCGCTGCGGCCCAATGCGTGGCTTCCGCTGGGCTGGCAGCGGGCTCGCGGGGTTCCGGAGGCGACGCCCCCGGTGGCGCTCGCCCGTGCGCGCAGGATCACCGCGGCGCTGGCGACAATCGCACCGTCGGTCAACGTCAGCCATGCGTCGACGGTCGACGGATCGGAGCGAAGCATCGCGCCGCTCTTCGCGAACTGGCCCGGCGTACGTCCGCCTGACGGGGCCGCGACACGCTCGGTTGCGTTGTTCCGATCGCGGCGCATCGTTGAAGTGTCCGATTCGCATGCGCCGCCGGTGACGGCGGGCACCCGGCTGCGCGGCGGCGCCAACCTGATCGAGAGCCAGAGCGCGTGTCCGTTCCAGGCCTTCGCACGCTATCGACTGGGCGTCGCGCGGGCCGCGACGATGAGCGAAGGCATCGGTCCGCTGGAGCGCGGAACGCTCCTGCACGCGGCGCTCGCAGCGTTCTGGACGCAGACCGAAGGCTCGGTCGCCCTTGCCGCGCTCGCGCCGGCTGCGCTCACCGCACGAACCGAAGCGGCGGCCGTGGTGGCGATCGGTGGCCTCGATCGCCCGATGCGTGCGGCGCTTCCCGGGCTCGTGGTCGATGGCGAGCGCAGGCGCCTCGCAACGACGCTCGACGCGTGGCTCGAGCGTTGCGAGCGTCCACGGCCGCCGTTTCGCGTCGTGATGTGCGAGGGCGAGGTCGATGCCGTCATCGAGGGCGTCGCGCTGACGTTCCGTGTCGATCGCATCGATGCGCTGCAGGACGGCACGTGGGCGATCATCGATTACAAATCGGGTTACGCGAGTCCGCCGCGGCAATGGTTCGACGCGCGTCCGCGCGGTACCCAGCTCGCCTCGTACGCGATTGTGGCGCCGGCGATTGCCTCGCGCACACTCGACGCAGCGGCGACCGGCCCCGGCGGGGAAGCGGCGATCGGGGCACTCGCCTTCGCTCAGGTCAGGGCGGGCGCGTTTCGCGTGTTGGGGATGGCCGCCGATGCGGCATCGTGGCCCGGACTCGACGACGCTGCGACCGTGCGCGGTCAGGCAGCGTCGTGGACGGATGCGCTTTCTGCACTCACGAGCGGCGTCGAGGCGCTCGTACGCGAGGTTCGCGACGGATACGCTGCCGTGAGCCCGCGCGACGCGAGCGCGTGCCGCAGCTGCGACCTGCATGCGCTGTGCCGGATCCGCGACCTCGACGACGGAGCCGAAGGCGACGCGGACGGCGCGGACGAGATGCCCGGTTCCGCAGGGGATGGGCGATGAGCGTGGCGGTGGGCCCGGACGACGACACCGTGCGCGAGCAGGCCCTCGACGTCACGCGCTCGTGGCTCGTGCAGGCGCCGGCCGGCTCGGGCAAGACGGCACTCCTGATCCAGCGCTTCCTCGCGCTTCTCGCCATCGTCGACCGGCCGGAGCGCATCGTCGCGATGACCTTTACGCGCAAGGCCGCGGCTGAGATGCGCGAGCGGATCCTGCGCGCGCTGCGCGAAGCCGGCGGCGAAACGGCCGCTCCCGCGCCGGCCACGCGCGTGGCGGTCACAGATGCGCCGGTCACGGATGCGCCGGTCACCCACGCATCGGTGACGCATGCACTCGCGGTCCGAGCGCGAAGGCGCATCGATGCCGAAGGGTGGGCTCTTCTCGAGCAGCCGTCGCGATTGCGCATCCTGACCATCGACGCCCTCGCCGCCTCGCTGGCGCGGCAGGCGCCGGTGAGCTCTGGGCTGGGCGCGATGCCGCAGGTCGACGAGCGCGCGCAGGCGCTTTACGTCGAGGCGGTGCGCGATGCGCTCGCCTCGGCCGACACCACCGACACCGCATGGCGCCGCTTCCTCGACTGGCTCGACAACGACGTCGGCCTCGCGACGCGACATCTGGCAGCGATGCTCGAGGCGCGCGACCGCTGGCCGGCGCGCTTTCTCGAACGAGACACCGATGCGTTGCGCGTCGCGGTCGAGGCGGCGCTGCGCGCATTCGGCGAGCGCGCTGCCGCCGCGGTGGCAGCGCTCATGCCGCCCGACCTCGTCGCCGGATTCGCGCAAGCGGCACAATTCGCCGCGGCGAGCATCGCCGCTGCGGCGAACGACATCGACGACACCGGCCTCGCCGACGCGCTGTCGGAGCTTGCGCGGACGCGCGCGCTTCCGGCGGGCGGCGACCGGCGCGCATGGCGGTCGCTTTGCGGCTGGTTGCTGACCCGCGAAGGCACGTTCAGGAAATCGGTCACGCGCGAACAGGGTTTCCCCGGCAAGGGGAGCGGAAGCGGTGCGGGCGAGCGCCAGCGGGCGAAGGCGACGTTCACCGGGCTCCTCGGCGAGGCGGCGCAGATCCCCGGGCTCGCGGTCGCGCTGCAGCAGGTCCGCGACGCGCCACCCGGGGCGTTCGACGACGCGGCGTGGGAGTTCGTCGCGGCGGCGACGACCGTTCTTGCGCAGAGCGCGCATGCGCTGGACAGGGTGTTCGCGCGGCGCGGAACGATCGATTTTCCGGAGCAGACGTTTCGCGCGCTGGCGGCGCTTGGCGACGCTGACGATCCCGGCGAACTCCTGCTCGCGCTCGACTATCGGCTGTCGCACCTCCTCGTCGACGAATTCCAGGACACTTCGGCCGCGCAACTCGCGCTGATCGCGAGGTTGACGTCGGGCTGGGAGCCGGGCGACGGGCGGACGCTCTTTGCGGTCGGCGATCCCATGCAGTCGATCTACCGCTTCCGCAAGGCCGAAGTCAGCCTGTTCGTCGCCGCACAGGCCGCAGGCGAGGTCGCCGGCGTGCCGGTCGAGGTCGCTGCACTCACGCATAACTTCCGCTCGGCACCGCCGATCGTCGATTGGACCAACACGGTGTTCGGCGACGCGCTGTCGGCGCCCGCTGAAGTCCCGGGTGCACAGGTCGCGCACGTGCCTGCACGGGCAGCGGCGACGCTCGAAGGCGTGGCGCCGACGCTCGACCTCGCTCCGTCGCGCGCCGACGAGGTGCGGATCGTCGTCGAGCGCATCCGCAGTGCGCTGGCGGTCGGGAGCTCGCGGGTCGCCGTGCTGCTGCGCGCACGCGCGCATGCGCAGGCGCTGCTGCCCGCGCTGCGCGGTGCCGGCATCGCCTATTCGGCCGTCGAGCTCGAGTCGGTGCACAACCGTCTCGCCACGCGCGACCTGCTGACGCTGGCACGGGCGCTCTCCCAGCCTGCCGACCGCCTCGCCTGGTTCGCGGTGCTGCGCGCACCTTGGTGCGGACTTGCGCTCGCCGATCTCGTCGCGGTCGCCGAAGCGGCTCCGCGCGACGGCGCACCCGAAGTGTTGTTGGAGGCGATCGCGGGGCCGCGTCGCGTCGCCGGCCTCTCCGATGACGGCCGCGTGCGGCTGTCGAGGCTCGCCGGGGCGCTTCTCCCGGTGTTGGCGTTGCGGGGGAGAATCGCGTTTTCCTTGAGGCTTCGCAGCGCGTGGCTGGCGCTCGGCGGTCCTGCGTGCTGCGAATCGGCCGCCGATCTCGACGGCGCCGAGCGCGTGTTCGGCCTCGTCGAACGGCACGCCCGAGGCGGCGATCTCGACGACTACGATGCGCTCGCCGCCGAAGCCGAGACCCTGTTCGCCGAGAGCTCCGAAGCCGGGCCGGGCATCGTGCAGGTGATGACGATCCATCGTGCGAAGGGACTCGAGTTCGACGCCGTCGTCATTCCGGGTCTCGACCGCGGCGCGCGCGGCGGCGCGTCGCCGGTGCTGCGCTGGGCGTCGGTCGGCGGTGCGGGTGAGCGCGCGCTCGTTGTCGCGCCGCATCGACGCCGCGCGGGCGCTTCGAGCGACGACGATCCGGTGTACCGGTGGCTCGCGCGCGTGGACGCCGGCGAAGAGCGGGCCGAGCTCGCGCGGCTCATCTACGTCGGCGTGACGCGTGCGAAGCGTCGCCTGCATCTCGTCGGCGTCGCCGCAGCGGTGCTGCCGCAGGAGGGCGGCGACGCGGTGTGGAAGCGTCCGGCCCGCGGCAGCGCACTCGAGCGCATCTGGGACAGCCTCGCAGCCGCCCGGACGCTGCCGCCGGCGGTGATCGCCGCCGACGCGCCGGGTGCGGCCCCGCCGGCGCCCGATCCGCTGCGGCGCATCGCGCCCGACTGGTCGCGCCCGGCGTTCCCGGCGCTGCTGCCTGCGCCGGCGGCGGCGGAGACGGCCGGCGAGCATCTGCCGTTCGAGTGGGCGGACCCGACGGCCGCCGCAGTCGGGACGGTCACCCACCGGCTGCTCGCGCAGATCGGCCGCGAAGGACTCGCAGGCTGGGACGACGCGCGCGTGCGCCGCGAGGAGCCGCGGATCGTCGCCGAGCTTGCCGGCGAAGGCGTCGATGCCGACCTTCGCGACCGCGCGGCGAAGCAGGTCGCGGCGGCGATCGCGCGGACGCTCACGGACGAACGCGGGCGCTGGATTCTTTCGGACGATCACGTCGACGCGCGCAGCGAATGGGCGCTGTCCGCCCTCGATGGGGGCACGGTCGTGCACGTCGTGCTCGATCGCAGCTTCGTCGCCGGCGACATCCGCTACATCGTCGATTTCAAGACCGGCCGCCACGAGGGCGGCGATCGGAGCGCATTCCTCGCGAGCGAACTCGAGCGCTACCGGCCGCAACTCGTGCGCTATGCGCGGGCCGTGCGCGCGCTCGACGCGCGACCGATCCGCATCGCGCTCTATCACCCGCTGGTCGACGGCGGCTGGCAGGAGGAGGCGTGCTGAGCGCGGCGACGTCGCGCACGCAGTGAAAGCGCGGCTGCACCGGGTTTTCATGGCCGATGGGCTAAAATAGCCGTTTTCCCCGGGGTGAACACCGCGGCGCGGAACCAGCGTTTCTCCGCAGCGGGTGAAGCGTGCGCGTATCACGTGACCTGAATGGCGCGGCGGCCGGCCCGGTCGCGCTCACGATCGGCAATTTCGACGGTGTCCATCGCGGTCATCAGGCGATGCTGACGCGCATCGTCGAGGCCGCCGCCGATCTCGACCTCGCTCCCGCGGTGCTGACCTTCGATCCGCATCCGCGCGAATACTTCGCCGCCGCTCATGCACCGCCGCGGCTGTCGGTGCTGCGCTCCAAGCTCGAGCTGTTTCGTGCGTTCGGCGTGACGCAGGTGTGGGTCGCGCGCTTCGACGCGCGTCTCGCCGCGCTCCCGGCCGAGGCGTTCGTGCACGACGTCCTGGAGGTTGCGCTCGCCGCGCGCTGGGTGCTGGTCGGCGAGGATTTTCGCTTCGGCGAGGGCCGCCGCGGCGACCTCGACCTGCTGCGCGCCCGGCCGCGCAGCTTCACCGTCGAAGCGATGCGCACGGTCAGCATCGACGGTGAGCGCGCGTCGAGCACGGCGATCCGGCGGGCGCTTGCTGCCGGCGAGCTCGAGCGGGCAGCCGCGCTCCTCGGCCGCTCGTACACGATCAGCGGCCACGTCGCACACGGCAGGAAGCTCGGCCGCAACCTCGGCTTTCCGACCGCGAACCTGCCGCTGCGCCACCGCCCGCCGCTGTCGGGCATCTTCACCGTCCGCGTGCACGGGCTCTCCGGTGGTCCCCATCGCGGCGTCGCGAGCGTCGGCGTGCGTCCGACGCTCGAGTCGCACGGCACCCCGGTGCTCGAAGTGTTCCTGCTCGATTTCGAGCAGTCGATCTACGGACGGCGCATCACCGTCGAGTTCCTGAGCAAGCTGCGCGAAGAGGCGCGCTATCCCGATCTCGACACACTCACGCGCCAGATCGGCGCCGATGTCGAGAGGGCGCGCGAGTTTTTCGCGACGCAGCCGTGACGGCAGTGCTGCCGCCACGGTTCCCCGGTCCCCGCTCCTTGCCCCACGCGCCCGACTCATCCATCCCCGACCCGCGATCCCGCCTCTTCACTCCGGACGTCATCCACCGATGCCAGACGACACCCGCCGCGACTACCGCTCGACGTTGAACCTGCCCGACACGCCGTTCCCGATGCGCGGCGATCTCGCCCGGCGCGAGCCCGCGTGGGTCGGCGCATGGCAGGGCGATCACGTCTACGAGGCGATCCGCGCTGCGGCGCGCGGGCGCCCGCGCTTCATCCTCCACGACGGTCCGCCCTACGCCAACGGCGACATCCACATCGGCCACGCCGTCAACAAGATCCTGAAGGACGTCATCGTCAAGTCGCGAACGCTCGCCGGCTTCGACGCGCCGTACGTCCCCGGCTGGGATTGCCACGGCATGCCGATCGAGGTGCAGATCGAGCGCCTGCACGGGCGACAGCTCTCGACGGCCGAGACGCAGCGCCTGTGCCGCGCCTACGCGAAGGAGCAGATCGAGCGCCAGAAGAAGGACTTTCGCCGGCTCGGCGTGCTGGGGGACTGGGATCATCCCTACGCGACGATGGATTACGGGAACGAGGCCGACGAGATCCGCACGCTCGGCCGGATCCTCGAAAAGGGTTATCTCTACCGCGGCCTCAAGCCGGTCAACTGGTGCTTCGACTGCGAGAGCGCGCTCGCTGAGGCCGAGGTCGAGTACGAGGACCGGACCGATCTCGCCGTCGACGTGGCGTTCGCCCTCGATGCGTCGCAGCGCGGGCGCATCGCGCAGGCGTTCGGTCTCGACGCGGCGCCCGAAGGTCCGATCGCCGCGGTGATCTGGACGACCACACCGTGGACGCTGCCGTCGAACCAGGCGCTCACCGTCCACCCCGAGATCGTCTACGCGCTGGTGGCGACGCCACGGGGGCAGCTGATCCTCGCGGCCGATCTCGTCGCGGCCTGCCTCGCGCGCTACGGTCTCGATGGGCGCGTGCTCGCCTCGGCGCCGGGTGCCGCGCTCGAGCGCATCGAGTTCCGCCATCCGCTCTACGACCGCGCGTCGCCCATGTACCTCGGGACCTTCGTCACGCTCGAGCAGGGCACGGGGATCGTGCACAGTTCGCCCGCCTATGGCGTCGACGATTTCGTCTCGTGCCGGCAGTACGGCCTCTCGGACGACGAGATCATCAATCCGGTGCAGGCCGACGGGCGCTTCGCGGCGGAGCTGCCGCGCTTTGGCGGCATGCACATCTGGAAGGCCAACGAGCCCATCGTCGAGGCGCTGAAGGGCGCCGGCGCGCTGTTGCATGTCGAGGAGTTCACGCACAGCTACATGCACTGCTGGCGGCATAAGACGCCGATCATCTATCGTGCGACGACGCAGTGGTTCGCGGGGATGGACGAGGTGCCGGGCTATCGCGGCGTGAAGCCCGCCGAGACGCTGCGCGCGACCGCGCTGCGCGGCATCGAGGCGACGCGCTTCTATCCAGCGTGGGGCAAGGCGCGCCTTGCCGCGATGATCGCCAACCGGCCCGACTGGACGCTCTCGCGCCAGCGCCACTGGGGAACGCCACTGACCTTCTTCGTCGACCGCGCGACCGGCGAGCTCCATCCCGACACGCCCGCGCTCCTCGAGCGCGCGGCGAAGAAGGTCGAGGAGGGCGGCATCGAGGCGTGGTTCGAGGCGACCGAGGCCGACTTCGGCGTCGATCCCGCGCGCTGGCGCAAGCTCGCCGACACGCTCGACGTCTGGTTCGATTCGGGCTCGACGCACCAGACCGTGATGGGCGGCCCCGACGGACGCGTAAGTAACCTCGGGTCGCGGCCCGCCGACACCGGCTTTCCGGCCGACCTCTATCTGGAAGGCTCGGACCAGCACCGCGGCTGGTTCCATTCGTCGCTGCTCGTGTCGTGCATGCTGAACGGGGTACCCCCATATCGCGCGCTCCTCACCCACGGCTTCGCCGTCGACGGCAAGGGCCGCAAGATGTCGAAGTCGCAGGGCAACGTCGTCGTCCCGCAGAAGATCGCCGGAACGCTCGGCGCCGAGATCCTGCGCCTGTGGGTCGGCGCCACCGATTATTCGGGCGAGCTGTCGATCTCCGACGAGATCCTGAAGCGCGTCGTCGAGAGCTATCGGCGCATCCGCAACACGCTGCGCTTCCTGATGGCGAACACCGCCGATTTCGACCCGGCGAAGGATGCGCTCGCGATCGCGGATCTCTTCGAGATCGACCGTTTCGTGCTCGCCCGCGCGCGCGAGGTCGGCGCCTCGATCGCGGCCGACTACCTCGCCAACGACTTCCACCTCGTCGTCCAGCGGCTGCAGACGTGGTGCTCGGAGGACCTCGGCGGGTTCTACCTCGACGTGCTGAAGGATCGGCTCTACACGACGCCGGCCAAGGGAGCCGCGCGACGCTCGGCGCAGACGGCGCTCGCCGCGATTCGCGATGCGCTCCTCGCGTGGATGGCGCCGATCCTCTCGTTCACCGCCGAGGAGGCCTGGCGGCTCGTCCACCCCGGCGATCCGACGATCTTCGTGCGCACCTGGGACGCCATGCTGCCCGCCGTTCCCGACGCCGACGAGCTCGTCCCGCGCTGGAAGCGCATTCTCGAGGTGCGTGCGACCGTGCTGAAGGAACTCGAGGCGGTGCGCCAGGCGGGCGCGATCGGATCGTCGCTGCAGGCCGAGGTCGACATCGTCGCCGACCACGCGACGTGGCGCACGCTCGCAGCGCTCGGCGACGACCTGCGCTTCGTGCTGATCACCTCGTCCGCGTCGGTGCGGCTCGGCGACGCGCTGGCGATCGCGGTCGTTCCGAGCGCGCACGCAAAATGCGAGCGCTGCTGGCATTGGCGGAGCGACGTCGGCGTCGATCCGGAACACCCGGGCCTCTGCGGGCGCTGCCATGCGAACCTGTTCGGCGCCGGCGAAGCGCGCCGCCACGCGTGAGCGGCGCGGCGATTCCGGCATCGCGCGGCCTGCGCTGGCTGTGGATCTCGCTCCTCGTCGTCTTGCTCGACCAGGCGGCCAAGCACTGGATCCTCGTGACGCTGCGTCCGGGTGGCGAGATCGTGCTCGCGCCTTTCGCAAGCCTCGTGCTCGCGTTCAACACCGGCGCCGCCTTCAGCTTCCTCGCCGGGGCTGCCGGCTGGCAGCGCTGGCTGTTCGCGGCGATCGCCGCGGTCGCGTGCGTCGTCATGGCGTGGCTGCTGCGCCGCGGCGGCAGTGCGCTCTACCGGGCAGGCCTCGCTTTGATCATCGGCGGCGCGCTCGGGAACCTGTACGATCGCCTGACCGTCGGACAGGTGATCGATTTCATGCTCCTCCACTATGGGCACTGGTACTACCCGGCGTTCAACGTCGCCGACAGCGCGATCACGCTGGGCGCGGCGGCGATCATCGTCGACAGCCTGCGGCCCCGAAGCCGCGTCAAGCACGCGGACACGGGAAATTGACGTGACGACCCCCCCGGATCCCGCAGGCGTGGCCGGCGACGGCGCGATGGAGGTCGTGCTGGCGAGCCCGCGCGGGTTCTGCGCCGGGGTCGACCGCGCGATCGCCATCGTCGAGCAGGCGCTCGCGCGCTTCGGCACGCCGATCTACGTGCGCCACGAGGTCGTGCACAATCGCTACGTCGTCGATGACCTCAGGCGGCGTGGCGCGGTGTTCGTCGAGGAACTCGCCGATGTTCCCGAAGGCGCCACGGTCGTGTTCAGCGCGCACGGCGTGTCGCGCGCGGTCCGCGACGAGGCGGCGGCACGCCACCTGCGCGTGTTCGACGCCACCTGCCCGCTCGTCATGAAGGTGCACGCCGAGGTCGTGCGGATGCGCGAGCAGGGGCGTGAAGTGGTGATGATCGGCCACGCCGGCCACCCCGAAGTCGAAGGGACGATGGGCCAATGCGACGGCGGCGTGTACCTCGTCGAGACGGTCGACGACGTCGCGCGGGTCACCGTGCGCGATCCGGGCCGCGTCGCCTGGGCGACGCAGACGACGCTGTCGGTCGACGATGCCGCGGCGATCGTGACGGCGCTGAAGGAGCGTTTCCCGGCGATCGTCGGCCCGCGGCGCGACGACATCTGCTATGCGACGCAGAACCGCCAGGATGCGGTGAAGGCGCTCTCCCGCGAGGTCGACGTGGTGATCGTCGTCGGCAGCCCGACGAGCTCCAACTCCAACCGGCTGCGCGAGGTCGCTGCGCTTCGCGGCCTGCCGGCCTACATGGTCGACAGCGCCGACGAGCTTCGCCCCGAATGGGTGGCCGGTGCGCGGCGCATCGGCGTGACCGCGGGAGCGTCGGCACCCGAGCTCCTCGTGCGACAGGTCGTCGAGCGCCTCGCCGCACTCGGCGCGGCGTCGGTGAAGGAGCTCGAGGGAATCGTCGAGCGCGTGTCGTTCCCGCTGCCGAAGGAACTCGGTCAGGTGACGGGGACGAACTCGTAGAGGTCGAAGCCGGGACCCTGCTCGACGAGCTTGGTCAGCACGGCGAACCCGGTGCGCGTCCCGCGGCGCAGGCTCACCGCCTGTTCGAGCGCGAACGCCCCCGCCGGCGCGGCGAGTTGCGGCGACGCGCCCTCCATCTCGAATTCGTCCTCGTCGGGAAGCACGAGCACGGGGAGGAGGTCGGCATCGGTCGCGTGCTCCGGCGCGGCGGCGGCCGCCTCGGGCGAATCCGACAGCAACTCGCAGCCGAACTCGAGCCTGCCGTCGGAGAGCGCGTTGCGGAACCAGCGCACCATTGCGACTTGCAGCCCGGGCCGCCCCTCGATGCGCAGCGCGATGAGATCGCCGACGCGAAGCGGTGCCGGCGTGCTCGCCGTCTGGCGCAACGCATAGCCGCCGGTCGTGTGGTTGATGACCTGGCACTCGGTCATCGGCGGCGGCGCCTGTGCGGTGCCGCGCGCACCCGCCACCAGCCTGCGGCTGTACTGCCACACGCCCGGAAGGCCCGCGCACATGACGACCCGGGCACGCGACGGCAGGCGGTTGAACTGCCGCGCCGGAGGAATTGCCCATTGCCGCAGCAGGCGCTGCAGCAGCGCGAGCTGCTGTTCGCGCGTCTGCGTCGCGCCGCCGAGGGGCGCCATCGTGGCCCCGGTCTCGAGCTCGCGGATGCGCTCCTGCA
The DNA here is from genome assembly GCA_018241785.1 of Pseudomonadota bacterium. Taxonomy (GTDB): domain Bacteria; phylum Pseudomonadota; class Gammaproteobacteria; order Burkholderiales; family Casimicrobiaceae; genus VBCG01. The sequence goes on from JAFEDF010000031.1 coordinate 41,033, forward strand.
GCTCGAATGCGAGATCGAAGGTGAGAAGGTACAGGCGCGAACCGTCGGTGGCGCCGCCCTTGTTGGCCGAGAACGGCGGGAAATCGTGGCCGACCGGCACGACCGCCACCGCCTTCGCCATCCGGTGCACCGGCGGAACCGGTGTGAGCCGCGCGAGGTGGGCGTGGTCCTGCAGGTATTCCAGCACCGACGCGAGCTGGCTCGGCAGGAAGCCGTACGGATTGGCGAGCGCGAGGAGCAGCGACTGGAGGTACAGGCGCTCGAGCGTCGCGTCGGGCTGGTCGACGGCGATCGCATGGCGGTGAATGCGCCGCGAACGCGAGTAGCTGTACACGTCGTGCGCGTCGAACCAGGTGTGCGCAGGTACCGGTGCGTACGACAGGTAGCTGTTGATCAGCACGCGCAACGTCGCCTGGAACGTGCGGCGGATCAGTGCGACGGTACGGCGCGGCCCGCCCCAGGAGAAGCGCCGCGCCGCCTCGGCGACGAGCAGCCGCTTGTAGCCGATCGAGAGCTCGCTCGCGAGCGTCAACCCTGCGCGCGCGGCTTCGAGATCGGCTCCCGCCAGCGGATGCGCGGCCGCGGCCACCTGCTGCTCGAGGCGCGGCCACAGCATCGCGGCCGTGCGCCAGTAGTGCTCGCAGAGCTCGATCCGCCGCGCCGGACCGAGCGGCGCGCGGTTGGTGAGCGCGAGCGCTTCACCTGCCGCACGCGCAGCCTCGACGGCATCGCCATGCACGATCTGCGCGAGCCAGGTCGCCACGCGCGACGGGCGCAACTCGAGGTTCTGCGGCGCGCGCGCCGCGAGCGGCGGAAGGCGTAAGGCGAGCGGCATCGTGCGTGGCGTTCCGGTGAGCCGTGGCGGCGACGATTATACGTTGCGAAGGAACGCCATGACCGGCTCGATCTGGTTCGCATCGAGGAGCATCGGCGCGTGGCCGACGCCGGCGAACTCGATCACCCGTGCGCGCGGGCCGCGCTCGCTCATCTGGCGGGCGGTCGCCGGCGAGAGCAGATCGGAGACCGCGCCGCGCAGCACCAGCGTGGGGCAGCGGATCGCGTCCCACTGCGGCCACAGGTCGGGCGGGGTGGGCTGGCTTTGAAACGGCACCGCGACGCGCGGGTCGTAGCCGACCGTCCAGCGGCCATCCTCGCGCTGCCGCCCGTTGGTACGCGCGAGGTGCTCCCACTGCGCATCGGTGAGCGGACCGAAGGGCGCCGAGATCTCGCGCACGTACGCTTCGTATTCGACGAAGGTCGCGAAGCTTCGGTCGGTGCCGAAGTAGCTGCCGATGCGCACCAGTGCAGCGGGCTCGACGAACGGCCCGACGTCGTTGACGACGAGCCTGCCGACCGGCGCATTCGGCTGCGCGGCGGCGACGATGCCGAGGAGCCCGCCCATCGACGTCCCGACCCAGTCGATCGTGTCGGCCCCGCTCGCCGCGATCAGCGCAGTCAGCGTCGTGAGGTACACCGGGAAGACGTATTCCATCGGATCGGCGAGCCAGTCGCTCTGGCCGCGGCCGGGCATGTCGACGGCGAGCACGCGGTGGGTGGGAGCGAGCGCTTCGCCGAGCACGTCGAAATCGCGCCCGTTGCGGCCGACGCCGTGCACGCAGACGACGACCGCCGGGTTGCCGGCATCGCCCCACTCGTAATAGACGACGCGGTGGAAGCCGTGCGGCGTGAGGCTGCGCAGGTGCCGGGTGCGGGGTTCGGTGCGTGTCAGCATGATCGATTCGCCGAGGTTCGTGTGGAAGAAGGACCGGGCAGCGCCGCGACGCCGGACGGACTCAGGCCGGCGTCGCCCAGTTGAGTGGAACGAAGCGGGTGCGCCGCGGATCGAGGAACGCGATCACCTCGTCGCGCCGTGCGAGCGTGTCGCGATAGCCCTGGCGCACCAGCGCACGGCAGAAACGGCTGTCGAAGAGGAGGTAGGAGGTGAGGTTGGAACCGGTTCCGTGCGTGCTGCCCAGTCCGTGGAGCAGCGTGCGCACCCCCGACGGCAGGAGGTCGGCGTATTCGAGCGAAAGCTCGCCGATGTCGATCGAAGGGGCGAGCAGCAGCGCGTCGACGTGGTGCAGCAGGAGCCGGTGCCGAGCGAGTTCGCGCCGCGGCACCATCCCGACCAGCCGGTTCATCTGCATCAGCCGCTCGAGGTCGGCGCCGATGTTGTCGAGGAAGATCGACGACAGCGCGTGCCCGGCCGTCTGCGCGAACGACGGGTAGCGCGACGTCTCTTCGTGGCCGCCCGGAGCCTGCCCGCCGAAGCGCCCGACGCCGATCACCACGACGCGCCGGGCACCGAGATGGAGCGCGGGCGAGAGCGGGGCGATCTGGCGCATCGAGCCGTCCATGTAGTACTCGCTGCCGACGCGGACGGCCGGGAAGATGAACGGAATCGCCGTCGACGCCATCAGGTGCGCAGTTCCGAGCATGCAGCGCTCGCCGCGCCGGCGCGTGCGCTGCCACGCGGCCTTGCCGGGCGCGCCGCAGAAGAAGGTCACCGCCTTGCCGGTCGCGTAGCTCGTGACGTTGACGCCGAGCGCGCCGAGCCGCCCCGACGCGCAGTGCTCGGGAACGCTCGCGAGGTCGAGCGTGCGCTCGAGGAACGCCGCGAGCGGCGTGTTGTCGAGCATCGACGCTGCGCCCTCCGGCGCGCTGCCTACGCCGACGACCGACGCGAGAAACTTAAGGCCGTGGCGCGACAGCGTGCCGAGGTCGGCGTGGTAGATGTCGGAGACGCGAATGCCGCGCCACAGGCGCACGAGTCTCGCCACACCGGTGCGGAAGCTGTCGGCGCGGCACGCGAGCATCGCGGCGTTGATCGCGCCGGCCGAGGTCCCGCAGATGATCCCGAACGGCGTGCGCCGGCTGCGCTCGAGGATCGACGCGAGCCCGAGCAGCGCCCCGGCCTGGTACGCCCCGCGTGCACCGCCTCCCGACAGCACGAGCCCCGTGTGCTGGCTTCGTGTCGTCATCGGCGCTCGCGTCGATCAGTCGCCGGCGCGCAGCGTCCGGTCGAGGATCATCAGCATGGCGGCGGTCGCGCCCCAGATGTAGCGCTCGCGCCACGGAATCGCCCAGTATTCTCGCTGCCGCGTTCCGAGCATCCTCGAATGGCGCTCCTGGTGCGCCGGGTCGAGGATGAATTCGAGCGGCACCTCGAACGCGTCGGCAACCTCGACCGGATCGGGTTTGAGGTCGATCGGCGGCTCGATCCAGCCGACGACAGGGTGGACCTGGAAGCCCGTCACCGTCACGTAGGTTGCGAGTTCGCCGAGAATCTCCACGTGCGAGCTCGCGAGCCCGATCTCCTCGTCGGCTTCGCGCAGGGCCGCGGCGGCGAAGCCCGCGTCCTCGGGATCGACGCGCCCGCCCGGGAAGCTGATCTGGCCGGGGTGATCGGGAAGGTTCGCGCTGCGTTGCGTGAGCAGGAGCTGCAGCCCCTGCGGGCGATTGACGAGAGGCACCAGCACCGCGGCAGGCACGACGGCGCCGTCGCGGCCGGGAAGCCTGAAGCCATCGCTCTGGCCGAGCGCCGACGAGGGTGCCGGGCCGGCGAGGCGCCGGGTCAGCCAATCACGCTGCTGCGCCGGGGCGAGATCGAAGAGGGCGAGGCGGGCGGCAGCGGGCATTGTGGATGGGTCGCACGGCGCGGCGTGACCGTCGACGATGATACCGCGCGCGGGTGAAGACGCTGCGCAGCGAAGGCGCGTGCGCCGCACCCGCACCTGCTCCGCAAACCTCCGCTACGGCGGCGTGACGATCACGAGCTCGCTGTAGCGGCGCAGCGCCGGATCGACCGTCAGCAGACGCAACGGTTCGGTCATCGCCTGGGCGATCAGCAGGCGGTCGTAGGGATCGGCGTGATACGCGGGAAGCCTTGAGACCGCCGCAGCGTGCGCCGCGCTGACCGGTAGCTCGCGGAACCCGGAGGCACCGATCGATTTCGCCACCTCGTCGATGTCGGCATCGACGCGGCCGATCCCGAGCTTGAACGCGATCTCCCAGATCGATGCCGCCGAGATCCAGACCTCGTCGGCGCCCTCGATGAGATCACGCGCGGGCTTGCCGAGCTTGCCGCTCGCCATGACCGACCAGAGGAACACGCGGGTGTCGAGGAGAAGGCGCATCAGCGTCTTCCGATCGCCGATTCTGCCGGCACGGGCAGCGGGGCGTCGAAATCGTCGGCGAGCTTGATGCGCCCCTTCAGCACGCCGAAGCGGATCGATCGCTTCGGCGGCGCGAGCGCGGTGATGCGCGCGACCGGCTTGCCGTTGCGGCCGATGACGACGTCTTCGCCCGCGGCAGCGAGATCGACGAGGCTCGAGAGGCGCGTTTTCGCGTCGTAGATGTTGACGATCGCCATCGCGGGCCGTTCCATATTGTCAGTCTGACCAAGTCTAGTCAAATGTTGGATGTGAATCAACCCGGCTCGGGGGTTCGCAAATACTAATGTTGATTCTGGATAACTTATCCAACATTATGATATTCAATGGTTATAACGATGATGACGACGAGGCGTCGCTCAGAACAGGCCGAGGTAGCCGGCGATCGCCGCGACGGCGAGGAACGGCAGCGACCACAGGTGGAAGGCGACCCACGCATCGCGCCCGCGCAGCATCCGCAGCGCGATCAGGTTGGCGAGCGAGCCGATGGCGAGGCCGAAGCCGCCGACGTTGACGGCCCAGGCGAGCGTGCGCCAGTCGTCCGAGTATTCGGCGAGCGCGATCGTCGCGGGGACGTTGCTGACCACCTGCGACGCGGCGATCCCGGCCGCGTACAGGTGCGTCGGCGCACCGAGAGACGCGCCGGCGATCCAGCTGCGCACCGCGGGCAGGTCGGCGAGGCCGCGCAGGTCGACGAACATCAGCGCGAACACGACGATGAGGCCCCAGTCGGCGTCGCGAACGAGGTGCGGCCGCAGCAGCAGGAATGCCGCGGCGACGAGCGCGAGCCCCCAGCCGGCGAGGTGGCGGTCGGCAAGCACGAGGAACGGCGCATAGAGCGCGAGCGACACGACGACGAGCGGTCCGTCGATCGTGCGCGCAGGCGGCTCGCCGCGCAGCCGTACCGGCTTGCCCCGAAACGCCCACGCCGCGAGTGCGAGGAGGAGCACTGTGAGCATGGCGACGAGCGGCAGCATCGCCGACGCGAACGCCGCGAACGTTGCTCCCGATCGCTGCCAGAGGAAGATGTTCTGCGGGTTGCCGATCGGCGTCAGCGCCGAGCCGACGTTGACGGCAAGGGCCTCGAAGACGACGAGGCGGGTGGCGGGAAGGTGCGCGATCCGCGCCATGCCGAGCGTCAGCGGCACGACGATGAAGAGGGCGACGTCGTTGGTGATCACCATCGACAGGAGCGCCGAGCCGACGACGAGGCCGAGGGCCGCGGCACGCTCCGTGCGCGCGAGATCGACCAGCGCGCGCCCGGCACGCTGGAGCGCGCCGCTCGCCTCGACGCCTCGCGTGAGGAGCAGGAGCCCGGCGAGCGCCGCGATCGTCGGCCAGTCGATACGCGACGGATAGCGCGGGATCTCGCGTGGCGCGACGAGCGCGAGCGCGATCAACCCGGCGACGAGCCCGAGAAAGACGCCGTCGCGCCGCAGCGCGTAGAGCGACGGCGGCAGCCACGCGGACGGGCTTGCGGGAGAGCGCTCGAGTTCGGTGGTCAACGCGGCTGCGTCGCGGCTGCCATCGGCTGCGGTTCGGCTCTCAGGTCATTGCGTTTTGCGCTCACGCCGGCGCGTTCGCCGCGAACACGCGATTGAGTTCGGCGTAAGGGACTGCGTCAGCCGCGTACCCGAAGCTGCCGCGCTCGCGGATCTCGCGCGCCGCGCGCAGGAAGGCGCCGAACGCGGCACGAGCGAGCGACGAGCCGACGCTGACCCGCTTGACGCCGAGTGCTTCGAGCTCGACGAGACCGAGCGGCGCGCCAACGAGGCCCATGATCACGTTGACGGGCCGGGGCGCGACCGCGCGCACGACGGCAGCGATGTCGTCGCGGCTGCGAAGGCCGGGGGCGAACAGCACGTCGGCGCCCGCCTCGGCGAAGGCGACGAGGCGCCTGATCGTGTCGTCGAGGTCGGCGCGGCCGTGCAGGAAATTCTCGGCGCGCGCGGTCAGCGTGAAGGCAAAGGGCAGGGCGCGTGCCGCAGCGACCGCGGCTCTCACGCGTGCAATCGCTGCGTCGAGCGCGTAGATCGGCTCGTCCGCACGTCCGGTCGCGTCCTCGATCGATCCGCCTACGATGCCGGTGGCGCCGGCGGAGCGGATGGTCAGCGCGCAGGCGTCGGGCGAATCACCGAAGCCGTTCTCGAGATCGGCGCTGACCGGCAGCGGCGTCGCGGCCGCAATGGCGGCGGCGTTGGCGAGCGTCTCGTCGCGCGACACCGCGTTGTGCCCGTCGGGCCTGCCGAGCGTGTACGCCAATCCTGCGCTGGTCGTCGCCAGCGCCTCGAAGCCCATCTGCGCGAGCGCGATTGCCGAGCCCGCATCCCACGGGTTCGGAATCGCGAAGATGCCGCGCCTTCGATGCAGTTCCCTGAATGCTTCTCCACGTTGCGCAAGATCCATACGTCCTCCAGCCGCGCCCGGTACCGACGGACCGGCCGGCCGATACGTCGTGCCGGCGATGGTCCCGTATGTCGAATATTCCGCTGCGGCAGCCGACCGGGTGAATTGACCGCGGCGAGCCCTTTGAGGATACTCGACGGCTGGCCCCGCCGTGAACAGCGATTTCCGGCCGGGCTTGCCGCCATACGATCATCTGATTGGGGGAGTTCGATGAAGATTTCCGCGCCGCTGTGCGTGCTCTCGGGGGCCCTGCTGCTTGCCGGCTGTGCCAGCGACCCGACCGCAATGAAGATGGGATCACAGGACGCCAAGACGACCGCGACCGGCTCGGCCGGCGGTGCCAACAGCGCCAACGCGAACAAGGCGCTCGAGCACTGCGACAAGCCGTTCGGCACGATCGCGCTCGTCGAGGATCAGAGTGCCGCGTGGTACATCCAGTTGACGCGCGACTACCAGTTGACGTCGACGATTCCCGTGCTGCGCCTGCTCGTTCAGCAGTCGAACTGCTTCGTCGTCGTCGAGCGCGGCCGCGCGATGGCCAACATGCAGCAGGAGCGCGCGCTGCAGCAGTCGGGCGAGCTTCGTGCCGGAAGCAGCTTCGGCAAAGGGCAGATGGTGTCGGCCGATTACTCGCTGACGCCGTCGATCACCTTCAGCGCGAAGAACACGAAAGGCGGGGGAGGGGCGGTGGGAGCGTTTGGCGGGTGGCTCGGTGCCGTCGGCGCCGTCGCCGGCGGTTTCCACCAGAACGAGGCGTCGACGATGCTCCTCCTGACCGATAACCGCTCGGGCGTGCAGGTCGGCGCCGCCGAGGGGAGCGCGTCGAAGGTCGACTTCGACGTCGGCGCCGCGGTATTCGGCTGGTCGGGGGGTGGCGGCCTCGGCGGCTACACCAACACTCCGCAGGGGAAGGTGATCGTCGCCGCCTTCACCGATTCGTACAACCAGCTCGTAACGGCGGTGCGCAACTACGCTCCGCAGACGATGGGCAACGGCCAGGGCCTCGGCACCGGCGGCAAGCTCGGCGTCGACGGCGCGGCACCGGTGAAGCCAGTCGTGATGCGCATGTCGGTTGCCGACGCGCAGAGGAAGCTGACCGCGCTCGGCTACAAGCCCGGCCCCGCCGACGGATCGATGGGTGGCCACACCGAAGCCGCGTTGCGCGAGTTCCAGAAAGACCACAACCTGCCTCTGACCGGCCGGCTCGATCCGCAGACGATCGCCGAGCTCGCGAAGTAGGCTCGGGCACGAGCGCCCGGCGATCACTCCCGCGCCGGGCGCCGTATCCCGCTCGCATCTTGGCGCAGTGGCCTTCCGCGCAATCCTCGACGAAGCGCACATTCATCCGGCGATCCGCGACGCGATCGCGACGCGCCATGCCGACATCGTTCGCGAGGTCGGGAAGGCGGTCGCGGAAAACGACGTCGTCGTCGTCGGCATGGCCCAGAATCCGCACGTCAAGCGTGCGCGGCGCACGCTCGATCGCGCGGGCATCACGTATCGGTATCTCGAATACGGCAGCTACTTCAGTTCCTGGCGGCGGCGCAACGCGCTCAAGATGTGGACCGGCTGGCCGACGTTTCCGATGGTGTTCGTCAGGGGAGCCCTGGTCGGGGGAGCGAGCGACGTCGAGCGGCTCGTTCGGGCCGGGGAGTTGGCGCCGCTGCGGCCGCATCGGGACTGCGCCGGAGCGCCCTGATGGCCCGAAATCCAGGGTGCGGGCACGCCGGGTCTCGCAGGGCTGCGACGACCGGCGGGTGACCGTTACATGCCCGCGCAGCACGAGCATTACGCGCACGAGCGCTTCATGCGCGCCGCGCTCGAGGAAGCCCGGCTGGCGCTGGCGGCGGGCGACATCCCGGTGGGTGCAGTGGTCGTCCACGACGGCGAGGTCGTCGGCAGGGGGCGCAACGCCGTCGAATCGCAGCGAAACGATCTCCTTCACGCAGAGCACACCGCGATCGCGCAGATTCCGCAGTTCCTGTGGCGTCATCGGCGCGAATGCACGGTCTATACGACGCTGGAGCCCTGCGCGATGTGTCTCGGCGCCATTGTCTACAGCGCGATCGACCGTATCGTGTGGGGTGCGAGCGATCCGCTTGCAGCAACCCACACGGCCATTGAAGCCACTCCTTATTACGGGCGGCGCAAGCTGGTGTTGCTGGGAGGCGTCCTCGAGGCCGAGTGCCAGATGCTGCTGAACGAGTACGTGCGACGAATCGGGCGACGAGGCTACTTGTTCAAGCCCGCATGACTCCACGGACGAAGGCGGGGCAATCGCCGGAGTCGGCGGGAACGAATGCGATCGATACCTATAGATCCACGGTCGATTACGATTTTACATAATATCAATTATACGCATATGAGGAGACACTCATCGCGCGATCCGATGCGCGTCCCCTGGCCGGCAGTCCTCTGAGCGCGCGGCATCATGCGTTCCCGACCTTGCGGCGAGACAGCCCCAGCGCGAGCAACCCGGCAGCAAGAAGCCACTCGACCCCGGGCTCGGGAACCGAGGTACGCGTGATCGTGACGTGCTCCACGCACAGCTGGCTGTCGTTGGGGTCGCACGGGGCGCTGCACGGCTTGCCGGGGACGCAACCGGTGTCGCCGGGGAAAAGCGGCCCAAGCTGCGGAATGCCAACGCTTCCCCCGCCACCGCTTGGCGCTCCGGGATCACCGAATTGGAACGTCGATGGCCAGTTCAACA
>JAFEDF010000032.1 GCA_018241785.1 Pseudomonadota bacterium
CGCCCGGGTTCGCGGCGAGCCTCGCCGCCACCGCCTCGGCCCCGGCGCCGGGCTCGATCCCCTGGGCGATCACGACCTCGGCGCCGAGCCCCATGTCGCGAAGCTTCTGCAGCGGGGTCCTCGTTGCGGCCGCGAGCTTCGCAACGCGCGCGCCCTCCGGCCGTACCGCTTGTGTGACCGCATCGGAATCCCTGAACTTGACGATGAAGCGCGCCTGCTGGGCGAAGGCGGGGCCGATCGTCACGACGGCTACGGCGAGTGCCGTCAAACGCGTCCATGCACGTACGCGCGGCGTCATCCGGGCCTCCTTGCGCTGGCTCCGCAGCGCTGTCTGCCGACCCGGGTGCGCATCAGTGCGCCGTCGCACCTTCGGGCTTGCCGCTCGTCGAGATGCCGCCGAGATACTTCGCGAGGAAGCGCTCGACGCGGCCGTAGAAATCGAAGGCATCCTTGTCCTTCGTGAAGCCGTGGCCCTCGTTCGCGTACACGACCCACTCGTAGGGCTTGTGATACTTGTCGAGCGCGTCGCGGAACGTCGTGCCGTGAATGAGCGGAACGCGCCGGTCGCTTGCGCCGTAGGCAAGCAGCAGCGGCACGCCGACGCGGTCGGCATGGTCGACCGGATTGACGCTCTTGAAGCGCGCGCGCTCGGTCTTCGGGTCGCCGATGCGCTCGACCATCAGCTGGTCCTTCTCGGCAAAGCGCGACAGGTCGGTCTTCGCGTAGTCGAACAGGAGGTCGATCGACGTCACGCCGACGTAGACGACCGCGCACTTGATGAGATCGGCATTGGCGATCGATCCCCACGCCGAAGCGTATCCGCCGTAGCTCGCGCCGTAGAAGCACACGCGGGCAGGATCGGCGATGCCCTGCGCGACCGCCCACTTCACTCCATCGGCGAGGTCGTCTTGCATCGTGTCGCCCCAGTGCCGGAATCCCGACGACTCGAGCTTCCAGCCGAAGCCCTCGGTGCCGCGGAACTGCGGCTGCAGCACCGCGTAGCCGCGCGACGCGAAGAACTGGGCTTCGGGGTTGTAGCCCCATTCGTTCGCCTCGACGTTCGGGCCGCCGTGGATGTCGACGACGAGCGGGACCGGCTTGCCGCCGGCCGAATTCGGAACGGTGAGAAGCGCCGGTATCGTGAGCCCGTCGCGCGCCTGGTAGCGCACCCACTTGATCGGCGCCATTGCCTTCGGATCGATCTGCGGCTCGTACGAGAAGAGCTTCTCCATCTTCATCGTCTTGCCGTCGAGCATGTACGCCTCGCCGGGGTTGCGGTCGGAGAACGACGTCACGATCCAGCGATCCTTGCGCCGATGCAGGTAATTGACCATGCCGGGAAGCGCCGCGTCGACGCTCTTCTGGACGCGCGCGTACTCGGGGTCGAACCAGGCGACCGTCGGCCGGTCATCGGTGTAATAGAGGCCGAGCACTTTCCGGTCGGCGTAATCGTCGATGAAGAAGGCGGTGTCCTCGTCGATGTCCCGCACCGGGTGGCTCACCACCTCTTTCCATGCGCCGGTGTCGACCGTGTACTCGTAGATCGATGCGCGATCGTCGCCGTTCTTGCGCGCCCACACGTAGAGGATCTTCCCGGACGCGTCGAACTGCATCGGCCCCGACTTGAGGTCGCCGACGTGTGCCTCCTCCATCCTGATCCACGGGCTGCCGGCGCTCTTCCTCACGTACCACGCCGCCTTGTCGTCATCGACGTCCTCGCTCACTGCGGCGCGCGGAACGTTGTCGAAATCGGCGACCCAGCGCGTCACGTAACCCGGAGATTCGAAGGACAGCAGCTTCGCGCGGCCGGTCTCGGTGTCGTAGCGGTAGAGATCGAGGCTCTTGACGTCGCGATCGAGCGCGGTGACCAGGACGTCGCTCGTTCCCTCGATCGGACGCACCAGCGACACGCTCCACGGCCGCTTGAAGCCGCCCGAGGCGGTGAGGTTCACCGTCGGAGCGTTGTAGCCGCCGAGGATCCGCTGGTCCGAGCCGTCGCGGTCGACGACGACGTATCCGCGCGCCGTCGGAGGGTCGCCGGTCGCGCGATTGAGATCGCCGATCGTGATGACGAGGCGCTTGTCGTTGATCCAGGCGACGCGGATCGCATCGGCGTCGGCGGGCGCCTTCATCGTCATGACTTTCTTCGAATCGAGGTCGATCACGCCGACGCCGAGATGGTCGCCGACGGGAGCGATCACCGCGAGAGATTTCGCATCGGGCGAGAGCTCGGGCCTTCCGTAGGACGGCTTGCGGAAGAAGTCCTCGACGCTCGGCACCTGGGCGGCCGGCGCGACCTTCGCTTCGGCGGCAGCGGCGGTGGCGGCGGGTGGAGCCGCCGCCGCGCAGCAGGCAACGGCGGCGAGCGCGAAGCCCGCTTGCAGTGCAATTCGACGGATCATCGGAGCGTTCCCCTTGTGCCGGATCGTCCCGGCAAGACCCCTCGGTCCGCGTGACGGCGCACTACACGTCGAGGTTGCGCACGCCGAGAGCGTTCGTCTCGATGAACGCGCGCCTGGGCTCGACCTGCTCGCCCATCAGCGTCGAGAAGATCTCCTCGGAACCGATCGTGTCCTCGATCTGCACCCTGAGCAGCCGCCGCGCGGCGGGATCCATCGTCGTGTCCCAGAGCTGCTCGGGGTTCATCTCGCCGAGCCCCTTGTAGCGCTGGATCGACACGCTCTCGCGCGCTTCGGCGAGGAGCCAGTCGAGGCCCTCCTTGAACGACCCGATGGGAAGCGAGCGCTCGCCGCGGTGCACGACCGCGCCCGGATGGATCAGTCCCTGCAGCACGTCGGCGGCACGGCGGATCTGCGCGGCGTCGCCGCCTGCGAGAAACTCGGCGTCGATCGCGCTCACGTGCGGCGTGCCGTGGTGCGTGCGCACGACGACGATGCGCCACACCTCGCCCGTCGCGTCGTAGCGCGCACTCGCCGCGATCTCGGGGTCGTCGATCGCCGCCTGCAGCGCCTCGGCGCTTCGCGCCGCCTCGTGCCCGGATGCGACGTCGACGCGTACGCCGTTCAGCATCGCGCGCAGCGCAGCGGGCTCGACGATGCGCCCCAGCCGCTCGATCACCGCCTCGGCGAGCAGGTAGTCGCGCGCGACGTCGCCGAGCGACTCGGCGGACAGCGGCTCGCGCCCGGCGCCCGGCACGAGCTCGGCGCCCTTCAGCGCGACGCGAAGAAGGTGCTGCTTAAGCTCGTGATCGTCCTTCAGGTAGACGTCCTCCTTGCCCTGCTTCGCCTTGTACAGCGGCGGCTGCGCGATGTAGATGTGGCCGCGCTCGACGAGCTCGGGCATCTGCCGGTAGAAGAAGGTCAGGAGCAGCGTGCGGATGTGCGAGCCGTCGACGTCCGCGTCGGTCATGATGATGATGCGGTGGTAGCGCAGCTTGTCGGCGTTGAACTCGTCCTTGCCGAAGCCGGTGCCGAGCGCGGTGATCAGCGTCACGATCTCCTGCGAGGAGACGAGCTTGTCGAAGCGCGCGCGCTCGACGTTGAGGATCTTGCCGCGCAGCGGCAGGATCGCCTGGAACTTGCGGTCGCGCCCCTGCTTCGCCGATCCGCCGGCCGAGTCGCCCTCGACGAGGTAGATCTCGCACAGCGAAGGGTCGCGCTCCTGGCAGTCGGCGAGCTTGCCGGGAAGGCCCATGCCGTCGAGCACGCCCTTGCGCCGCGTGAGCTCCCTCGCCTTGCGCGCGGCCTCGCGCGCGCGCGCCGCCTCGACGATCTTCGTGCAGATGATCTTCGCGTCGGCTGGCTGCTCGAGGAGGAACTCGGCGAGCTTCGCGCTGACGACCTCCTGCACGATCGGCTGCACCTCGGACGAGACGAGCTTGTCCTTCGTCTGCGAGCTGAACTTGGGCTCGGGCGCCTTCACCGACAGCACGCAGGTGAGCCCCTCGCGCATGTCGTCGCCGGTCGTCTCGACCTTGGCCTTCCTCGCGATCTCCTCCTTCTCGATGTAGCTGTTCAGCGTGCGCGTCATCGCCTGGCGCAGCCCGGTGAGATGGGTGCCGCCGTCGCGCTGCGGGATGTTGTTGGTGAAGCACTGCACGTTCTCGGCGTACGAGTCGTTCCACTGCATCGCGACTTCGACGATGACGCCGTCCTTCTCGCCGGTCGCGTGGAAGATCTTCGGATGCAGCACCGTCTTGCTGCGATTCATGAATTCGACGAAGCCGCGGATGCCCCCCGAGTAGGCGAAGTTCTCGCTCTTGCCGTCGCGCTGGTCGACGAGCTCGATCTTCATGCCGTTGTTGAGGAACGACAGCTCGCGGATCCTGCGCGCCAGGATGTCGTAGTGGTACTCGACTCGCCCGAAGGTCGCGGGCGAGGCCATGAAGTGCACCTCGGTTCCGCGCCGGTCGGTCGTCCCGGCCACCGCGAGCGGGGCGACCGCGACGCCCTGGCGAAACTCCATCTGGTGGATGCGCCCGTTGCGCCAGATGCGAAGCTTCAGCCAGTCGGAGAGCGCGTTGACGACCGACACGCCGACGCCGTGCAGGCCGCCGGACACCTTGTAGCTGTTCTGATCGAACTTGCCCCCGGCGTGGAGCTCGGTCATCACGATCTCGGCCGCCGATCGGTGCTCCTCGTCGTCGTCCTTGACGTCGGTGGGAATGCCGCGCCCGTTGTCGACGACCGACACCGAGTTGTCGGCGTGGATCACCACCTTGATGTCGTCGCAGAACCCCGCAAGCGCCTCGTCGATCGCGTTGTCGAGCACCTCGAACACCATGTGGTGCAGCCCGGTGCCGTCGGAGGTGTCTCCGATGTACATGCCGGGACGCTTGCGCACCGCTTCGAGGCCCTTCAGGACCTTGATGCTCGACGAATCGTAGGTGTCGCCGCGAGGCTGCGGCCGGGCTTGGGCAGGGGTCATGTAAGGCCTAGATGCGCATCGGCATCACGACGTACTTGTAGTCGTCGCGGCCGGGCATGGTGACGAGCGCGCTCGAATTGGCGTCGCCGAACGCGATCGATACGCGCTCGCTCGTCAGGTTCGACAGCGCGTCGAGCAGGTAGGTGATGTTGAAGCCGATGTCGAGCGCCTCGCCGCGGTAGTCGACCGGCAGCTCCTCCTCGGCCTCCTCCTGCTCGCTGTTCGCGCAGACGATGCGAAGCGCGCCGTCGCCCAGCACCACGCGCACGCCGCGGAACTTCTCGTTGGAGAGGATCGCCGCGCGCTGGAGCGCCGACAGCAGCGCCGTGCGCTCGACGTCGACGATGCGCGTGTGTCCGGTGGGAATCACGCGGTTGTAGTCGGGGAACTTGCCGTCGACGACCTTCGACACCAGCTCGACGCTGCCGAAGCGGAAGCGGATCTGGTTCGCGAGGATGTCGATCGCGACCGGCTCGTCGCTGTCGGCGAGGAGCTTCGCGAGCTCGAGCACCGTCTTGCGCGGAACGATCACTTCCTGCCGCGTGAAGCTGCCGCCGGCTGCGAGCGACGCCCACGACAGCCGATGCCCGTCGGTCGCGACCGCCTGCAGCGAGCCACCGTCGATGACGAGCAGCATGCCGTTCAGGTAGTAGCGGATGTCCTGCTGCGCCATCGCGAATTCGGCGAGGCGGATCAGCGAGCGGAAGTCGCGCTGGGTGAGCGTCAGCGACTGGATCTTCTCGGTCCCGACGCTGATGCGCGGGTAGTCGGCCGCGGCGAGCGTCTGCAGGTTGAAGCGCGAGCGTCCCGCGCGCACCGTCATGCGGCTCCCCGAGACCTCGACCGAGACCTGCGCGTCGTCGGGAAGCGCGCGCAGGAGGTCGTGCAGCTTGCGTGCGCCGACGGTGGTCGCCTCGCCGTCCTTGCCGGCGATCTCCGAGACGGCCGTGATCTGCATCTCGAGGTCGGTCGCGGTCACGTGGAGCTTGCCGTCCCTGCGCTCGAGGAGAACGTTGGCGAGGATCGGCAACGTCTGGCGCCGCTCGACGATTCCCGACACGGCCTGCAGCGGAACCAGCAACGCGTCGCGGGCGATCTGCTTTAGCTGCATGATTTGAATACCAAGAACGTTAATAGAGGACCGCGCAGATCGCGGAAAACCTCGATTTGCGCAACCGACTCAGGGACTTGCTGCGGCCGTGCGTTGCGTATAAGCGCGGTGCGCGCGGTGGATCTTCTGGGGACTTCTTTCGGGATTCCTGGCGCGGCCGCACAGTGCACGAATTATACCGCGAAAATACCCGTTCCGCTCAGCTTCGCAGCACCTGCAGGAGCACGTTCATGTCGTGGTTGATCTGGGGAAGCGACTCGCGCAGCTTCGCGATCTGCCGGCACGCGTGCAGCACCGTCGTGTGGTCGCGCCCGCCGAAATTGCTGCCGATCTCGGGAAGCGAGAGCTGGGTGAGTTCCTTCGCGAGCGCCATCGCGACCTGGCGCGGGCGCGCGATCGCGCGCGAGCGCTTCTTCGAGTGCATGTCCGAGACGCGCAGCTTGTAATACTCGGCGACGGTCTTCTGGATGTTCTCGATCGAGACCTGCCGGTTGTGCACGGCAAGCAGATCGCGCAGCGCCTCCTTGACCATCGGCAGGGTGATCTCCTGGCCATGGAAGCTCGCGTAGGCGAGGATGCGCTTCAGCGCCCCCTCGAGCTCGCGAACGTTGCTGCGGATGTGCTTGGCGACGAAGAAGGCTACCGGCTCGTCGAGGCGCACGCCGACCGACGCCGCCTTGGAGAGCAGGATCGCGACGCGCATCTCGAGTTCGGGCGGCTCGAGGGCCACGGTGAGGCCCCAGCCGAACCGCGAGATCAGCCTCTCCTCGATCCCCTCGATCTCCTTCGGGAACGTGTCGCAGGTGATGACGACCTGGCGGTGCGCCTCGATCAGCGTGTTGAAGAGGTAGAAGAACTCCTCCTGCGTGCGGCTCTTGTTGCCGAAGAACTGGATGTCGTCGATCAGGAGCAGGTCGAGCGACCGGTAATGCCGCTTGAAGTCGTCGAAGGCCCGATGCTGGTAGGCGCGCACGACGTCGGAGACGTAGGTCTCGGCGTGGATGTAGCGGATCTTCGCTTCCGGGTTCTCGCCGAGGATGCGCTGGCCGATCGCCTGGATGAGGTGCGTCTTGCCGAGCCCGACTCCGCCGTACACGAAGAGCGGGTTATACGACGTCGGATGCTCGGCAACCTGCAGCCCGGCGGCGCGGGCGAGCTGGTTCGCCTTGCCGGTGACGAACGTCTCGAAGGTGAAACCCGGGTTGAGGCCACCCGGCTCGGGCCGGCGAACGACGATCGGTGCGCCGGCACCCGGCGCGAGCGCCGCCGGGTGCAGCGAGGCCGGCGCCCCGGGTGCCGGTGGGTGTTCGCGGTCACGCGCCGCCCCGGTGTCGCGATCCGCCGTCGGGCCCCTCGCGCCTTCCGATGGCGCGGCGCCGCGGGCGTCGGCGACGGGGGGCGCGGCATCCCCGGCCGCCGGCGGCGCCGCGACGGCGTATTCCACGCTCACCTCGGAGCCGGCGCTCTCGCGGGCGAGCTTCTCGATGCGCCCGCCGAAGCGCTCGCGCACCCACTGCAGGACGAAGCGGTTGGGGGCGGTGAGGCACAGCGATCCGGACCGGGTGACGCACTGTAACGGCTTGATCCAGGTGGAGAATTGCTGCGGCGACAACTCGCGCTCGAAGACTGCGAGGCATGCTGCCCAGGCGCTTGGAGGAACGGCGGAATGCACGGGAGACGAGCGGGTCGAAGGAATCGGGAACGTTGAACCGGCGGATCCTGTGCGACGCAAATCCCGACCGGGGCGGGCATTGTAGCCGCCGTCATCGCGGTTATCCACAGGCCGTCCGGCGTGCGCATGGTGCTCGCGGACCGGCGCGAAGCGGCGCGGAAGTGACCACTCGCGCCGCAAGGACATCGATCGCGCACCGTTCAGCGAGCGCTGCTCGCTTCCGCGCACTGCGCATGGCGCGCTCCCGACCGTGGCGCTCCCGACTGTGGGATCGGTTGACAGTGATGATGCAACACGTTCTAATGCAAGGCTTTTCGGCCGCCATCCGGCGGGCGCTTGCGCGCCCGCCCGTCGCGCGGTCCCCGCGCCACCGGTCACCCCCATCCGACGATGAAACGAACCTATCAACCCTCGAAGCTCCGCCGCGCCCGCGTGCACGGCTTTCGCGCACGCATGAAGACGGTCGGCGGCCGCAAGGTCCTCTCGGCCCGGCGCGCCAAGGGCCGCGCACGCCTCTCCGTCTGACCCGCGTTGCAGACCCACCGCGCCTTCGCGAATCGCGCTACCGCCTGCGCGGGGCTGGCGCGTTCGAGCGCGTCTTCGCTTCCGGTCGTCGCTTCGACGGGCGCTACCTGCAATTGATCGCCGTGCGCGCGAGCGGGGCGCCCGGCCGGGTCGGCTACGTGATCGGGCGCAAGTCGATGCGCCTCGCCGTCGATCGCAACCGCCTGCGCCGCCGCCTGCGCGAACGCGTGCGCGCGGCGCGGCCGGCGCTCGCCGACTGGGACGTGATCGTGCGCGTGCGGCGTGCGATCCGCCGCGACGAGATCGCGGCCGCCGTCGACGAGGCAACGCTTCTCATCGGCAGGCTCGCCGGCGCCGCGCCATGAAGACGGTGCTGCTCTTCGCACTGCGCGGCTACCGCCTCGTCGTGAGCCCGCTCCTCGGAGCGAACTGCCGCTTCTATCCCACCTGCTCGCAGTACGCGAGCGAGGCGATCGAGCGCCACGGAGCGCTTCACGGAAGCTGGCTCGCGCTGAAGCGCGTCGGCCGCTGTCACCCGTGGCACCCGGGCGGCGTCGATCTCGTGCCCTGAACATGGACATTCAACGGCTGATTCTCTGGCTCGTCTTCTCGTTCTCGGCGCTGATGCTCTGGCAGGCGTGGGAACACGAGCGCAACCCGCCGCCGGCCCTGCCGGCGCAGGTGAGCACGCCTGCGGCGGGCAAGTCCGCACCGGCAGCGGGAGCGGCACCAGGCGCTGCCGCGACGCAACCTGCCGCGGCGGGCGCCGGCGCCGAAGCCGTTCCGCAGGAAGCGGCCACAGCCGTCGCCGCCGTTCCGGCCACCTCGAGCGCGGCGCCTGCCGGCCAGATCATCACCGTTCGCACCGACCTCTACACCGCCGACATCGACACGCTGGGCGGCGTGATCCGCGACGTTGCGCTGGCGAAGCATCGCGCGGCCGACGACCTGTCGAAGCCCTATCTCGTGCTGCAGAAGAACGCCGAGCGCACCTTCGTCGCGCAGGCGGGCCTCATCGGCAGCGGCTTCCCGAACCACCTGACGCCGTACGTGGCGTTGCCCGGACCGCGCTCGATGCCGGCGGGAACCGATCAGTTCGACGTGGTCTTGCAGGCGACGGCGAAGAACGGCGACAAGGTCGAGCAGACGCTGACGTTCCACCGCGGCAGCTACGTGATCGACGTCGCGTTTCGCGTGACCAACGCCGGGACGGCGCCGATCACCCCCGAGGCGTATTTCCAGTTCCTGCGCGATACGAAAAACGTCGGCACGCAGAGCCGCTTCGCGCCGTCGTCGTTCGTGGGGCCCGTCGTCTACGACTCCGCCGACAAGTACAAGAAGGTCTCGTTCGAGGACATCGACAAGCACACCGCCGACCCGGCGAAGAAGCTCCCGTACACGCCGCAGGACGACAACGGCTGGATCGGCATGGTCGAGCACTATTTCGTCGTCGCGTGGCTGCCGCCCGAGCAGGGCAAGGTCGAGCGGCGCTTCTACACGACGAAGCTCGACAACGGGCTCTACACGGCCGGCGTGCGCTTCTCGGAGGGGGCGATCGCACCCGGCGCGACCGGAACCCTCCACGCGCGCCTCTACGCCGGCCCGCAGGACCAGGAGGCGCTCGGCAAGCTCGCCCCCGGGCTCAATCTCGTCGTCGATTACGGGATGTTCACGATCATCGCCGAGCCGCTCTTCCTGCTGCTCAAGTTCCTGCACCGGCTGATCGGCAACTGGGGCTTCGCGATCATCGTGATGACGATCCTCATCAAGGGCGCGTTCTATCCGTTGAACGCCACGTCGGCGCGCTCGATGGCGAAGATGAAGCTGGTGGCGCCGAAGATGAAGGCGCTGCAGGAGCAGTACGCCGACGACAAGCAGAAGCTCCAGATGAAGATGATGGAGCTCTACAAGCAGGAGAAGATCAACCCGCTCGGCGGCTGCCTGCCGATCGTCGTCCAGATCCCGGTGTTCATCGCGCTCTACTGGGTGCTGCTTTCGGCAGTCGAGTTGCGGCACGCGCCGTGGATCGGCTGGATCCACGACCTCTCGGCGCCCGATCCCTACTTCATCCTGCCGGTGATCTACGCGGTTACCGCGTACCTGCAGGTCAAGCTCTCGCCGACTCCGGTGACCGACCCGATGCAGGCGAAGATCATGCAGATCATGCCGGTCGCCTTCTCCATCATGTTCCTGTTCTTCCCGTCGGGCCTCGTGCTCTACTGGCTCGTCAACAACTCGCTGCAGATCCTGCAGCAGTGGCACGTCAACCGGATGCTGACGCGCGAGGCCGAGCGCAACGCCGCCAAGCGGCGGTAGTGCCCTCCGTGTCGACGATCGCCGCCATTGCGACGCCGCCGGGTCGCGGCGGGATCGGCATCGTCCGCGTCTCCGGAGCTGGCCTGCGCAGTCTCATCGAGGCGATCGCGGGCCGCGCACTCGAGCCGCGCGTGGCCACGCACGTGCGCTTTCTCGACGCGGCGGGCGCGGTCATCGACGACGGCATTGCGATTCACTACCCGGCGCCGCATTCGTACACGGGTGAGGACGTCGTCGAATGGCAGGGCCACGGCGGTCCCGCCGTGATGCGCCTCCTCCTCGCGCGCTGCGTCGAGCTCGGCGCGCGCATCGCCGAGCCGGGCGAGTTCACGAAGCGCGCGTTCCTGAACGGCAAGCTCGACCTCGCGCAGGCGGAGGGCGTCGCCGATTTGATCGAGGCGTCGACGGCAGCCGGAGTGCGCGCCGCGGCGCGCAGCTTGACCGGCGAGTTCTCGCGGGAAGTGCATGCGCTTCGCGACGGGCTCGTCGAGCTTCGTGCGTTCGTCGAGGCGACGCTCGACTTTCCCGACGAGGACGTCGAATTCCTGCGCCAGGGCGAAGTCCTCGCCAGGCTCGGCGCCTTGCGCGCGGGGCTCTCGTCGCTCGCCGCGCGCGCGAAGCGCGGCGACGCGCTGCGAAGCGGCCTCACCGTCGTCCTCGTCGGCCCGCCCAACGTCGGCAAGTCGAGCCTCCTCAACCGGCTGGTAGGCGAGGAGGCGGCGATCGTGACGCCGATCCCGGGGACCACGCGCGACGCCATCGAGCGGCCGCTCGAGATCGCCGGCATGCCGGTCACCATCGTCGACACCGCAGGCC
>JAFEDF010000033.1 GCA_018241785.1 Pseudomonadota bacterium
AAAGAGGGTTAAGTTTGGAAGCGGATTGACACCCCCGGTTCCCGAGAACACCACCATCTAAAAGGGCTCGGATAACCTCTGGGCCCTTATTCTTGCCGGAAATCTCGGAAGCCGTCCCGCGGATCCGGACGATGGGATGAGTGGATCGCTCTGTTCCGATGGCGTCTTGGCGTCGAGGAGCAGAGAGGATGAAACGACCTCGCCGGAACCCATCGGCGAAGTTCAAGGCGACGGCGGCTCGTGATAGGGTGAGAGCCGGTTCGCCACCGTTGCGTAGGATTCGCATGTTCCCGTACGCTCGCGCCTGCGGCACGCTGATCGCCGCGCTGTTCGCCGTCGTCCACGCTCACGCCGCGGCGGCGGTCGATGGCGCCACGATCGCGCAGCGCGGCGGGGCCGAAGGGGTTCCGGCCTGCGCGGCATGTCATGGTGCGCACGGCGAGGGCAATGCGGCAGGCGGCTTTCCGCGCCTCGCCGGAATCGGGCGCGATTACCTCGCGCGACAGCTCGATGCGTTTGCGGATGGCTCGCGGCAGAGTCCGGTGATGGCGCCGATCGCGAAGGCGCTTCCTCCAGCCGACCGGACCGCGGTGGCGTCGTACTTTGCTTCGCTTCCCGCGCCGCAGATCGGATCATCGCCGCCCGCGCGCGTCGCCTCCGATGGCGAAATCCTCGCCGTGCGCGGCCGCTGGTCGGACGGTCTGCCGGCCTGCGAGCGATGTCATGGCCCGAAAGGCGCCGGCGTCGGTCTGGACTTTCCGCCGCTCGCCGGCCAGCCGGCGACGTACATCGCGGCGCAGCTTCGCGCGTGGAAGACGGGGGCGCGCGGCCAGGGACCGCTCGGCCTGATGCGCGCCGTCGCCGACAAGCTCGCGGACGCCGACGTCGACGCCGTGTCGGCGTACCTCGGAAGCGGGGCACCGGCGGCTCCGGCGTCGGCGGACGCTACTCGGACGGCGGACGAATCGACGCCGCGTCCGTCGGCCCTCGCAGGCCATCCGGCGCCGACCCACTTCTTGCCGCCGCCCGAAAGCGCGATCCCGAACAACGATTTCGGCAGACTGGTGCGCCTCGGTGAGCGCATCTTTACCGACACGGGTAACGCCGCATCGCAGTACGTCGGTAACGACCTGCGCTGCAGCAACTGCCATCTCGACGCGGGCAGGCTCGCGAATTCGGCACCGCTTTGGGCGGCCTACGTCGCCTATCCGCAGTACCGGGCGAAGACGCGCGAGGTCAATACCTACGGCGAGCGGCTGCAGGGATGCTTCATGTACAGCATGAACGGGAAAGCGCCGGCGCTCGACAGCGAAACGCTGATCGCCCTCGAGGTCTACTCGTACTGGCTCGCGACCGGAGCCCCGGTCAACGCGCACCTCGCCGGCGCCGGCTATCCGAAGCTTGCGAAGCCCGAGCAGGCGCCCGATTACGCGCGCGGCGCGCGCGTCTACGCCGAGCATTGCGCGCTTTGCCACGGACAGGACGGCCAAGGTCAGCGCGTCGGCGGCACGCAGGTCTTTCCGCCGCTGTGGGGATCGCGTTCGTTCAATTGGGGCGCCGGCATGCACCAGGTCAACACCGCGGCTGCGTTCGTCAAGGCGAACATGCCGCTCGGCCTCGGTGGCAGCCTGACCGAGCAGCAGGCGTGGGACGTGGCCTACTTCATGGACGCGCACGAACGCCCGCAGGACCCGCGCTTCGCCGAATCCGTCGCGGAGACCCGAAAGCGATTCCACGACACGCCCGAGTCGCTCTACGGCCTTTCGGTCGACGGTCATCTGCTCGGCAGCGCGCCCGCGCCTTCGCGTCGCACGCTTGCCGGTACGGGCCAGCGCGACAGGTAAGCGCGCGCCGACCCTTCGACAGGTCTGCGGCAGCGCCTACCCGTCGGTTGCAATCGGCGAAAATCGAGTGTAGTATTCGACAATTCCATAAGTATCGAATCATGGAAGAAACATCCGTACTCAGGGCGCTGACCGCTCTGTCGCAGTCGCACCGGCTGCGGGTCTTTCGCGCGCTGGTCGTCGCCGGCGACGGCGGCTCGACGCCGGGCCGGATCGCGGACGACCTCGAAATCGCGCCGGCGACGCTCTCGTTTCACCTGAAGGAGCTGGCGGTCGCCGGATTGGTGACGCAGGAGCGCAATGGCCGGAACGTGATCTACCGGGCCGATTTCGCCCGGATGAACGATCTGCTCGCTTACCTCACCGAGAACTGCTGTGCGGGAACGTCGACGCGCGGCCTCTGCTGCTCGCAGGGGTCAATCCCATGACGACCACTCTGTCTGAAGGAGACCAAGCATGACTGAAGTCGACATCAAAGAGGTTGTGAAGGAAAAGTACGGGGAAGCGGCGCGCCGCGTCATCGATATCGGCGCAGCCGCTTCCTGCTGCGGGAGCCGAACCACGACACCCGCGTCGTCGTGCTGCGCGAGCGGGCCGCTCGCCGGCAGCGACCCGATCACCCGTGATCTCTACGACGCCGTGGAGACCGGAGATCTTCCGGAGGCTGCCGTCTTGGCGTCGCTCGGTTGCGGCAACCCGACGGCGCTGGCCGAGCTTCGTCCGGGCGAAGTGGTGCTCGACCTCGGGTCTGGTGGCGGCATCGACGTGCTGCTGTCGGCGAAACGCGTGGGCCCGACCGGAAAGGCCTACGGTCTCGACATGACCGACGACATGCTCGCGCTCGCGAACGAGAACAAGCGCGAGGCGGGCGCCACGAACGTCGAGTTCCTGAAGGGCGAGATCGAGCGCATTCCGCTGCCGGAAGGCTCGGTCGACGTGATCATTTCGAACTGCGTGATCAACCTGTCGGCGGACAAGGGCCGCGTGTTGCGTGAAGCGTTTCGCGTCCTGAAGCCGGGCGGCCGCTTCGCGGTGTCGGACGTCGTCACCCGGGGCGAGATCCGCCCCGAGATCCGGCGCAGCGTGCTCGCCTGGGTCGGCTGCGTCGCCGGAGCCCTCGACGAGGATGACTACCGCAGCAAGCTCGCGGCGGCGGGCTTCGTCGACGTCGCCGTCGAGCCGACGCGGATCTACGCGGCCGCCGATGCGCGCGAGTTCATGCGTGCGAACGGGCTCGACGCTTCGACCGTTGCCGACGCGATGGATGGCAGGATCCTGAGCGCGTTCATCCGCGCGAGGAAACCCGTTCGCTGACGGGCTGCTGCGGAAGGCTCTCGATCGGCGCTCACGCGCGCAAGCGCACGGTGACGCCGAGTCCGCGCCCGCCGAGGCCGGCGCCGATGTCGACGCTGCCGCCGTGCGCGGCTGCGATCTTCTCGACGATCGACAGGCCGAGCCCGCTGCCGGGCGCGGGGTGGCCTTGGACGCGGAAGAACCGGTCGCGCAGGCGCTCGCGATCGGCCGCAGCGACGCCGTCGCCGTCGTCGGCAACGGTGAGGACCACGGCGCCTGTCTCGCGCCGCACGCCGACGACGGCGTGCCCGCCTTCGCGGCCGTACTTGATCGCGTTGTCGACGAGGTTGTCGAGCAGGACCGCGAGCGTCGCGGGGTCGCCGTGCAGCACGCAGCCCGGCTGCGCCTCCAGCGCGATCTCGATGTCCCTCGCGGCCGCAGCACCGGCGTGGTGCGCGACACCGTCGGCGGCGAGCCGGCCGACGTCGACCGGCTGCCGCGCCGCGGGCTCGACGTGCTCTAGGCGCGCGAGCAGCAGGAGCTGCTGCGCGAGGTGCGTCGTGCGATCGACGCCGGCGATGACCTGCGCGATCGCGTGGCTGCGCGTCGCTTCGTCCTTCGCCGCGAGCGCCACTTCGGCCTGCACCTTGATCGCCGCGAGCGGCGTGCGCAATTCGTGCGCGGCGTCGGCGGTGAATGCGCGCTCCTTGTCGAGCGAGCGTGCGAGCCGCCCGAGCAGCCGGTCGAGGGCGCCGACGACGGGCTCTACCTCGGTGGGCACCGGTTGCAGGCGGATCGGCTCGAGGTTGTCGGCGCTGCGCGCGGCGATCGCCTCGGAGAGGCGGGCGAGCGGCCGCAGGCCGCGGCTGATGCCGAGCCAGACGAAGAGCGCGAGCGGCGCCAGCGCGAGCAGCAGCACCTCGCTCATCCGTCCGGCGAGGTGATCGGCCGGATGCTCGCGGACGGCGAGCGGCTCGAGCACCGTCACCTGGTACTGGCGCTTCGTGTCGCGTGCGGTGTAGCTTCGCCACGCGCGACCGTCGATCACGCGCGTCGCGTAGCCGTTCGTCGCCGGTCGCGGCGCCGGCGGAGCGCCGGCGCTCGAGAGCAGCAGCGTGCCGTCATCGCCCCAGACCTGGAACGCGAGCGGCCTCGTACCCCCGTCGCGGTCGTCGCGATCGTCGTCGCGGCCACCGCGATCGCCGCCGTCGCCGGTGCGGGCTGCATCGCCCTCGACGAGTCGCGTCAGCCGCTTCAAGTCGAGCATCAAGAGCGTGCGCGCACCCTGCTGCAGGCGCGCGTCGGCAAGCTCGTTGATCTCCTCGCGCGCCTTGCCGTAGCTCGCAACGAGCATCGCACCCCAGACGACGACGAGGCTGCCGAGCACGAGGAGGAGCAGGCGACGGCGAATCGAGAAGCGTCTCATCCGGTGTCTCTCGGGATGAGGTAGCCGACGCCGCGGATGGTCTTGATGAGCTCGTTGCCGAGCTTCCGGCGCAGGTTGTGGATGTGCACTTCGACGGCGTTGCTCTCGACCTCCTCGTTCCAGCCGTACAGGCTCTCCTCGAGCCGCGCGCGCGACAGCGCCGTGCCGCGGTGCTCGAGGAGATCGGTCAGGATCGCGCATTCGCGGCCCGACAGCGTGATCGTCTCGGCGCCACGCGTCACCGTCAGGCTGTCGGGAACGAGCACGAGGTCGCGATAGCGGATCGCGTCGACGCTGCGGCCGTGGGCGCGACGCGACAGCGCGCGGATGCGCGCGACGAGTTCGGCGAGGTCGAACGGCTTGACCAGGTAATCATCGGCGCCAGCATCGAGCCCGGCAACGCGGTCGCGCACCGTGTCGCGCGCCGTCAGCACCAGCACCGGCACGTCGCTTCCACGCGTCCGCAGTTGCCGCAGCAGATCCATCCCGGTCACCCGCGGCAGGCCGAGGTCGAGCACGACGAGCTCGTAGGCGGTGGTTTCGAGGGCGAGCTGCGCGCTGCGGCCGTCCTGCGCCCAGTCGACGGCGAAGCCGGCCTGCTTCAGGCCGACCTCGATGCCGTTGCCGAGGATCGGATCGTCTTCAACCAGCAGTATGCGCATCGCCCTTTCCCGCGTTGGCCCGTCGATCGTATCGACTGCGCAGCTTACTCAGTAGTCGATAAATAAGGCGACAAAGTTGGAACTTCCGGGGTCGACGATAATCTCATGCAGCATGAAGCGAGACGGTCGATCGTTGGATCATCAGACGCTGG
>JAFEDF010000034.1 GCA_018241785.1 Pseudomonadota bacterium
AACAACGGCATCGCGGTCGTGCACGCCGATCGCGGCGGCCAGGTGACCTATCACGGTCCCGGCCAGCTCGTCGCCTACCTGATGCTCGACCTCAAGCGCAGGCGCCTCGGCGTGCGCGAGATGGTGAGGCGCATCGAAGGGGCGGTGATAACATGGCTCGATGGCTTCGGCGTCGAAGCCTGGGGCAGGGTGGACGCTCCCGGCATCTACGTTCGGCGCGACGGATTCGAGGCCAAGATCGCGTCGCTCGGCCTGCGCGTCCGCAACGGCTGCAGCTACCACGGCGTCGCGGTCAATGTCGACATGGATCTCGCTCCGTTCTCCGACATCGATCCTTGCGGCTACCCGGGCCTCAGGGTGACCCAGCTCGCTGCTTTCGGCGTCACGCGCAGCGTCGCTGCCGCGGGCGACGAGCTCGCGCCGATCCTCGCCGGCGCGATGGATCGCAACGCAGCGCAGAAGACGACCCCATGAGCGCAATCGAAGGCACGAATACGAGCGGAGCGTCCGGGGGCCTTCCCGCCGGCGCCGCGAAGGTCCCGGCCGGTGCGGCGCCCGGCAACGCCGCCCCTGCGGTGCCGGGCAACGCGGCCGGGATCAAGCACAAGGGCGGCGCGAAGACCGACCGCATCCCGGTCAAGGTGGTTCCGGTCGAGCCGTTGAGGAAGCCCGACTGGATCCGCGTGCGTGTCGGCTCGTCGCCGCGCTTCCATGAAATCAAGCGCATCCTGCGCGAGAACCACCTGCACACGGTCTGCGAGGAAGCGTCGTGCCCGAACATCGGCGAGTGCTTCGGCAAGGGCACGGCGACGTTCATGATCATGGGCGACATCTGCACGCGACGCTGTCCTTTCTGCGACGTCGGACACGGTCGCCCGCTGCCGCTCGATCCGGCCGAGCCGGCGAACCTCGCGAAGACGATCGCCGCGCTGAAGCTCGCCTACGTCGTCATCACGAGCGTCGACCGCGACGATCTTCGCGACGGCGGTGCGGGTCACTTCGTCGCCTGCATCCGCGCCGTCCGCGAGCAGTCGCCGCGTACAAGGATCGAGGTGCTGGTGCCGGACTTCCGCGGACGCGTGGAGCGCGCCCTCGAGGTCCTCGCCGGGGGGCTTCCCGACGTGATGAACCACAACCTCGAAACGGTGCCGCGGCTCTACCGCAAGGCGCGGCCCGGCGCGGACTACGCGCACTCGCTGGCGCTCCTGCAGGAATTCAAGCGGCGCCACCCGGCGATCCCGACGAAATCGGGGCTGATGGTCGGTCTCGGCGAGACCGACGACGAGATCCTCGCGACGATGCGCGACATGCGCGCGCACGACATCGACATGCTGACGATCGGCCAGTACCTGCAGCCGTCGAAGGACCACCTCCCGGTCGAGCGCTACGTTCACCCCGACGCGTTTCGTGCGCTCGAGCGCGAAGCGCATGCGATGGGATTCCGCCATGCCGCCGTCGGCGCGCTGGTGCGCTCGTCGTACCACGCGGACCATCAGGCCGAAGGCATCGTCGCCGCCGCGGACTGAGCTCGCATCAGGCGATCGCATCAGGCGATCGCGTCGGGGCGATCGCGTCGGGGCGTGGCTTGGGGCGTGGCTTGGGGCGCGCCGGCCGCGCTCTGCACCGGCCGCACGCGGCCGAACTCGCGCGGCGCCGCGCCCCAAGCCGCCCCTCCAATGCTGTGCCGCGCGACGCCCCAAGCGGGCCCGTCCGAAGCGGCGCTTGTGGACGATCGATGCCGAATCGCGGCGAGCCGCAATCGTCTGCGCGGGTTCGACGTGGTGACGTCGTCGTGGCCGTCACCGCCACAACCGCGACCCAGGGCGCGAGTCGGGGGTGCCGCCGTGCGAGTTCGGCCGCGTGCGGCCGGTGCAGAGCGCGGCCGACACATCCCGACCCCCCGCCTCCTGATTGCGGCCGCGTCAGCCCGGCGGCATCACGCCTTTCGGCCACAGCAGCCACAGCGCACCGTCCTCGCGCATCGCCCCGGCGCGAGCCCCCGCTTCGTCGCCGAAGCCCCAGAAGAAGTCGACTCGCAGCGGACCGCTGATCGCTCCACCGGTGTCCTGCGCGAGCACGAGCCTCTTTAGCGGCTCCCCCGAGAGCGGATCGGTGGTCGCGAGCCAGACCG
>JAFEDF010000035.1 GCA_018241785.1 Pseudomonadota bacterium
CCGAACTGCCCGCGCTGCCCGAGGTGACCCGCGCGGCGCTCGTCGCCGATTTCGACTGAACGGTGGGGTCAGGTCTTGCCTTTTGCCTACCGCGTCGTCGCGGTAGGCAAAAGGCAAGACCTGACCCCACCGTTCAGTCGAAATCGGCGACGAGCGCCGCGCGGGTCACCTCGGGCAGCGCGGGCAGTTCGGCGCGGTACTGCGGGTGATCGACACCGAGCGCCAGCCCGCGGCCGGCCTTCAGCGCAGCGACCATCGCGCGGTCGAGCTCGAAGCGAAGGAAGTGGACGGCGGCAGTCTTCTCCTCGTTCTCGCGCTCGAGGTCCTCGTCGGCGATGGCCGTCACCGGCGCCATCCCGTCGACGCGAAGCCAGACGCGATCCTGGATGCCTTTGAGACTCGCGAGTGCCGCGCGGCGCTCGCTCTCGTCCTCGTACTCGATCAGCATCGTCGCCTTCAGGTTGCTGCCGTCGGGAACGAGCGGAGCATAGGCGTCGAGCTCGTCCCGGATGCCGGCCTCGTCGAAGGTCTTTTCGATCCGGAGCATCTCCTGGATCTGGTAGCGAATCGTGAGCTCGTCTTCGAAGAGCAGCGTGACGTGCTCGCCGAGATGAACGCTGCGGTTCCTCTTGTGTGCGAGCACGCGCGCCCGGAACGCTTCGCGCTCCAGCGCGTAAGCCTCGAGCGACAGCAGGCTGTCGCGGGCGATGCGCGGGTGCGCCGGTGGCGGGGTCGTTGCGGTGGTCATCGCGCCTGCCTCATTCGATGCCGAAGGCGATCCGCAGCAGCGTCAGCGGATGCTCGCGCCGCGGCTCCGGCGAACCCGACTGCGCGATGCCCTGCGCGATCCTGCGCCCGGCAATCGGACAGTCGGAACTCACGTACTCGGGCGAACCGTCCGCCATCCGCTGGAACACCGGCTTGCCGATCCGCATGGAGTCGGCGTAGAACTCGCGCTTCACGCCGTAGGTCCCGTCGTGCCCGGCGCAGCGCTCGACGGTGTTGACCGTGGTGCCCGGAACCCACTCCAGCACCTCGCGCGTCTTCTGGCCGACGTTCTGCACGCGCATGTGGCAGGGGATGTGGTAACTCACCCGCCCGAGCGGCTGCGCGAACTCCTTCGCGAGCAGCCCGTCGCGCTCGCGCTGCACGAAGTACTCGAACGGATCGAACATCGCCGCTGCGACCTCCTTCACGTCGGGATCGTCGGCGAACAGCAGCGGCAGCTCGCTCTTGAACATCAGCGTGCACGACGGCACCGGTGAGACGATTGCCCAGCCTTCGCGCGCGAGCGGCAGCAGCCGGGGAATGTTGACGTCCTTCAGCCTCGCAACGCCCTCGAGGTCGCCGAGTTCGAGCTTCGGCATCCCGCAGCACGCCTCGCCTTCCACCAGCGCATACGGCACGCGAATGTGGTCGAGGAGCTTCAGCAGATCGTGCCCGATGCCGGGCTCGTTGTAGTTGACGTAGCAGGTCGAGAACACCGCGACCTTGCCGGGAGTGCGCTCGCCGTCGCGTATCGGCCACTTGAGCGACGGCGCTGCGCTGCGCCGGAACGGCTTCGCCGCGTACGCCGGAAGCCAGGCGTCGGCGGCAACGCCCAGCGTGCGCTCCATCACCCTGCGCATCGCCGGCGACCGGTTGCCCCCGTTGACCGCCTTCACGACGACCGGAATCGTCGCGAGCCTGCCGACGGCGTCGGTCGAAGTCAGCATGCGATCGCGCCAGCGCGCGCCTTCGCGGCGGAACTTCTGTGCCTTGGCGCGCAGCATCAGGTGCGGGAAGTCGACGTTCCACGGATGCGGCGGAACGTACGGGCACTTCGTCATGTAGCAGAGGTCGCACAGGTAGCACTGGTCGACGACCTTCGGGTAGTCCGCCTTCGCGACCCCGTCGACCTCCATCGTGCTGCTGTTGTCGACGAGGTCGAACAGCGTCGGGAACGCGCTGCAGAGCGAGATGCAGCGGCGGCAGCCGTGGCAGATGTCGAAGATGCGCTCCTGTTCCTTAAGGAGCGCATCCTCGTCGTTGAACTCGGCACTGCGCCAGTCGAGCGCGTGCCGGGTCGGTGCCTGCAGGTTGCCTTCGCGCATGGTCATCGCCGGCTCGCGATTCCCGTCAGTCGGCAAGTGCGTCGAGCGCCTTCTGGAAGCGGTTGGCGTGCGAGCGCTCCGCCTTGGCGAGCGTCTCGAACCAGTCGGCGATCTCGTCGAAGCCTTCACTGCGCGCTGCCTTCGCCATGCCCGGATACATGTCGGTGTACTCGTGCGTCTCGCCGGCGACGGCGGACTTCAGGTTGTCGCGCGTCGCGCCGATCGGCAGATCGGTCGCCGGATCGCCGACGGCCGCGAGGTAGTCGAGATGACCGTGTGCGTGGCCGGTCTCGCCCTCTGCGGTCGAGCGGAACAGCGCCGAGACGTCGTTCTGCCCCTCGACGTCGGCCTTGTTCGCGAAGTAGAGGTAGCGGCGGTTCGCCTGCGATTCGCCGGCGAACGCATACTTCAGGTTGTCGTGCGTCTTGGTGCCTTTCAGGGACTTCATGTCGAGCTCCTCTTCAGCGTTGGGCCCGCGCGGGTGCGCGCAGGTCACGGGGCCGAGGCTCTGAGGCGCAGCCGCCGCAGGTCTCGTCGCGCATTCTGCGGTTCGTCGATCTCGCGTGTCCAATCGACTCTCGCGATCTGCGTGATAGGCGCAGACTATGCAGCGCGAACGCGCCCGGCGCCGTGCCCCGCGCCGAGGATCTCACGGCGAGCGCCCGCTTCGTTGACCGGCATCAAAGCCCGGCGGCATCGCCGCGGCGCGGCGGCACCGGCAACGAGCCGCGCAGTCAGTCGATCAGGTCGTACGCAGGAAGCGTAAGGAACTCCACGAAGCGGTCGCTATCGACGAGGTCGGCGAAGATCTTCGCGGCCTCTTCGTAGCGTCCTGCGGCATAGTCCGCGCCGAGGAGCTCGCGGATTTTTGCCATCTCCTGCGGCAGGAGCGCGGCGACGAGCTCCTTCGTGACCTTGCGGCCGTCGTCGAGCCTGCCCTTGGGCGAGCGGATCCACTGCCAGACCTGCGAGCGCGAGATCTCGGCGGTCGCCGCATCCTCCATCAGGTTGAAGATCGGCACCGCTCCCTGACCGGCGAGCCACGCGCCGACGTACTGGATGGCGACGCTGATGTTGAGCCGCAGCCCGGCTTCGGTGATCGGCTGCTCGGGCTCGAAGCGCACGAGGTCGGCGGCGCTCACCTTGACGTCCTCGCGGCGCTTCGTCGCGATCTGGTTCGGTGCCGGCATCAGGCGGTCGAAGGCTTCCTGCGCGACGGGCACCAGGGCCGGATGGGCGACCCAGGTGCCGTCGTGGCCGTACGTCGCCTCGCGCTCCTTGTCGGCCTTCACCTTGGCGAATGCGTCGGCGTTGGCAGCCTCGTCGTTCTTGACCGGAATCTGCGCCGCCATGCCGCCCATCGCGTGGGCGTTGCGGTGATGGCAGGTCTTGATGAGGAGCTCGGCGTAGCTCTTCATGAAGTGCGTCGTCATTGTCACGCGCGCGCGGTCGGCGAGGCAGAAGTCGCGGTTGCTGCGGAACTTCTTGATGCAGCTGAAGATGTAGTCCCAGCGCCCCGCGTTGAGCCCGGCCGAGTGGTGGCGAAGCTCGTGCAGGATCTCGTCCATCTCGAACGCCGCGACGATCGTCTCGATCAGCACCGTCGCCTTGATCGTGCCGCGGGGGACGCCGAGTTCGTCCTGCGCCATCACGAAGATGTCGTTCCACAGGCGCGCTTCGAGGTGGCTCTCGAGCTTCGGCAGGTAGAAGTACGGCCCGCTGCCACGCGCGATCAGCTCCTTCGCGTTGTGAAAGAAGTACAGCGAGAAATCGAAGATGCCTCCCGAGATCGGGTGCCCGTCGATCACCACGTGCTTCTCGGGGAGGTGCCAGCCGCGCGGGCGCACGAACAGCGTCGCCACCTTCTCGTTCAGCCGGTAGGCCTTCCCCTCGGGCGAGACGTAGTCGATGCGGCGGCGGATGGCATCGCGCAGGTTGATGTGCCCCTGGAGATTGTTCTCCCAGCGCGGCGTGTTCGCGTCCTCGAAATCGGCCATGAACACCCGGGCGCCCGAATTCAGCGCGTTGATGATCATCTTGCGGTCGACGGGGCCGGTGATCTCGACGCGCCGATCCTCGATGCCGTGCGGGACGGGATCGCAGGCCCAGGCGCCTTCGCGCACGTCGCGCGTGTGTTCGAGGAACTGCGGCAACTCGCCGGCGTCGAAGCGCTTTTGGCGCGCGTCGCGCGCGGCGAGAAGTTCGCTGCGCCGTGGACCGAACGCGCGTTGCAGACGTGTCGCAAACGCGACCGCCTCGGGGGTGAGGATTTCGGCGAAGGAATCGGTGACTGGGGCGGTGATTTCGACGCCCGGCGCGTATCGGGAATGGGTCATCTGGATCCTGGCGTGGAAGGTTTGCGGCGCCGCACAACGATCGATGCGCGCGCGCGCGAAAACCCTCATTTTACTGCACCGCAGCGACGCAAGCCCGGCTGCGCGCCTTGGGCATCACCGCCTCCGCCCCGAGGCGCACGCTGACCCGCCCCCGGACCGCGCGCGCCCCACCCCGGACCGCACGCCGCCGCACCCGGCGCCTCGCGCGCTCGGAGTCCGCAATCGCCTGCCTGCGGGTCCCGGCGCCGCTTCGCGAAATGGACGCCAGCCGCTGGAGTCCTCCAGTGCCGGGCTCGCGGCGCCACCCGCGACGGCAGGCGCTCCCACTCGCGCGAGGCGCCGGGTGCGGCGGCGTGCGGTCCGGGGTGCGCGGGTGCGCGGGTGCGCGTGCAGGACGGGCCGCGGCGGACGCGGGCGCCGGATCCGTGGGAGTGCCTGCCGTCACGGGTGGCGCGCCGCGCCTGCACCTAAACCCGTCGGCCGCGGACGCACACCTCGCGCGGTGGCGCCGGGACCCGTAGGCAGGCGTTCACGGACTTCGGATCCGGCGCCTGCATCCGCGGCGGCCCGTCCTGCCCGCGCCTCCTTGTCGGCCTCTCGCCGCGATTCGCCTCGCTCGCATCCCCGGCTACGCCGGGGCCCCTGCTCCCGGGCTCACGCGGCAGGCCTCCACGGCCGCTCGCCTCAACCCCTGACCTCTCCTTGTCGGCCTCTCGCCGCGATTCGCCTCGCTCGCATCCCCGGCTACGCCGGGGCCCCTGCTCCCGGGCTCACGCGGCAGGCCTCCACGG
>JAFEDF010000036.1 GCA_018241785.1 Pseudomonadota bacterium
AACGAGCAGGCGCTCTTGGCGCGCCTGTCGGTATTCGCCGGGGGCTTCGGGCTCGAGGCGGCGGAGACGATCTGCGGGGCCGAGCCGCTCGATCCGGTCGATGTCCTCGACCTCATCACGTCGCTCGTCGAGAAGTCGCTCTTGCGCGTCGAGGAGAACGACGACGGCGTGCGCTACCGGATGCTCGAGACGATCCGCGAGTACGCCAACGAGAAGCTCGTGCTGCGCGACGAGCAGACTGCAACGCGCACCGCTCACTGCGATTACTTCCTGACCTTCGCGAAGGCGTCCCGGCGCGGGATGGAGGGCTCGGAGCAGGCCGAGTGGATACGACGGATCGAACAAGTCCACGACGATCTTCGGTCGGCGATCGCGCTCACGTTGAGCGGCGGAGTCGATCCCGTTCTCGCCGTCAAGTTCGTCGTGGCGATGATGGGTTTCTGGATCCTGCGCGGATACTCGACCGAAGGCCGCAATTACGTCCGTACGGCACTCGCACTTCCTGCCGTGCAGGCTTCCGATAACGCCCACGCCTATGCGCTCTACATCGGAGCGACGCTTGCGGACGCCCAGAGCAATTATGCGGAGGCAGCGCACATGCTCGAGCAGTGCGTCGCGCTGCGTCGCGCGCTCGATTCGCGGGTCGACCTCGCGGCCGCGCTGTCGACGGCGTCGATGGTCCGCCTACACATCGGCGAGGCAGCGATCGCGCGCGGCCTGGAATCCGAGGCGGTGGCGATCTTCCGCGAGATCGGAAATCCGATCGGCGAGTCGATCGGCCTGCTGCACCTCGGGCAGATCGATGCGTACGTCGGCAACGACGCGGATGCGAGATCGAACTTCGAGAAATCGCTGAAGATCGCATCCGAGCTCGAGTACTTCGAGGTCGAGAGCGAGTGCGCGTTGATGCTGGGCCAGCTCGCCATGCGGGGAGGCGACGAGGCGGACGCCCGCGGGCATTTCTCGCGCGGGCTCGAAGTCTCGCGCAAGGCGGAAGACAAGCGCAACGAGGCCTCGGCGCTCTGGTGGCTCGGAGCCGTCGACCTTCGCCACGGCGAACTTGCCGCAGCCCAGGTGAGACTGAGTGCAGCGTTGCGCGCGTTCGTCGCGTCGGAGATGTTCTCCGAACTCCTGGGGTGCCTCGAAGATCACGCAGTGCTGCTTGGAGCGCTCGATCGCCCCGACGATGCCGTTCGGGTCTGCGCCGCGGTCGAGGCGGCACGCGAGCGGCTTGTGCTGCCGCGTCCGCCTCGCGAGGCATTACGCTGGGAGGATCGGCTCGCACGACTTCGCGCCGCGGTCGAGCCCGACCGTTTCGAGCGGATCTGGCGCGATGGGTCGAATCTCGAGTTGCGCGATGCGGTCGCTTTCGTGGAGGCGCAGCGGGTGGCCGAGGCAGCGACGGTCTGACCCCGGGGGGACGGGACACAGCGGCCGTCCGCGCCGTTGCAATCGATCGCGACCGACAGGCGTCGCGAATCGCGCCCCCAAAAACACAGTGCCGCGGGAGCTTCCGCGGCACTGGTTAAGCGCGGGATTGCGGAACGGTCAGCCGCGAGCGCGCCTGCGGCGAATCCATCCGAGCGCACCGAGCGCAGTCAATGCGAGAACGCCGGTCGCGGGCTCGGGAACCGAGGTGAACGTCACCGTCGCTTTCCCGGGGTCCGACGTACTGCAACTCTGGCCATCCGAATTGCAGATCTTCAGAATCACGTCCGGGGCGACGTAGAACCCGTCATCCACGTTGAAATTGGAGAGAAACCTTAGCGAAATGTTGCTTCCACTCGGAAGCGGCGCCGGAGCAGTGCCGCCGGTGATTGCGCTAGTCCACTGTGGACCGAAGAAGTTCGTGTCGAGTCCGACCAGGTTGCCAGGCGCAATCGTGACAATCTGGCTCACGATCCCGCCGCTGATCGGCTGCGACGGAGGCGCGTATGTAAGCGTTCTCAGGATCGTTCCCGGACCGTCGGTGAAATTGTAGAGCTCGAGAGTCAGCGACGTGAAGTCGGCAGTACACGTACCCGATGGGACAGCGGTCTCCCCGGTGATCGCGAGGCAGCTGTTATCGAGTGACACGATTCCGGTGCCCTTGAACCCGAGATTGGCGAACGAGCCCGTCGTAGAGAACTGCGGATCGAAGCCGACGCGGAATGCCGCAGCTTGGGCGCCGGCCGACAATATGCCGACCGAAGTTGCCAGAACGG
>JAFEDF010000037.1 GCA_018241785.1 Pseudomonadota bacterium
AGGAGTACGGTCCCGGCAGCAAGCACGACGAGCGCTGCGAGCGTTCCCATCGACGCGAGCACGACGGCTGCGCGCCGCGCGGGTACGACGAGCGCGAGTACGACGCCGAGCGCACAGACTCCGAAGAAGACGACGAGAAGCGATGCCGCAGTCACTCGCCGGCTCCTGCGGACGCGCGCGACGCTGCCGTCGCCTCGCCGTCTTCAGGCACGCCCCGTCGCCGCGCGGGTGCCGCCCGTCCGGCGGCAACCAGCAACCCGTGCAGGATGGCGAGCGGTGGAGGCGGATTGCCCGGTACCTCGACCTCCACGGGAAGCACGTCCGCGACCCCACGCTTGCAGGTGAAGCTACCGGCGAAGACGCCTCCCGAGAGCGCGCACGCGCCCACGGCAACGACGCACTTCGGCGTCGGCATCGCATCGTAGATCTTGCGCAGCGCAACGCGCATGTGATCGGTGACCGGGCCGACGACGAGCAGGACGTCGGCATGCCGCGGCGTCGGCGTCACGAAGAAGCCGAGTCGGTGCATGTTGTAGTACGGATTGTTGAGCTGCCTCACCTCGTTCAGGCAGGCGCCGCAATCACCTGCATCGACGACGATGACGTGGATCGACTTTCGATACGGCCGCCCGAGCGCAGGGCGTTCGGAGCCGGTCGCGAGACCCTCTCGTGAATGCGCCTGCGTGGCCCATTCGTATCCACGATCCCATCCGAGCGGGCGCTCGACGCCGCGAACGCAGCGGTAGCAGTGGATGCAGCGGCGCTCGTCGACGTCGATCGTGCCGCCTCGTGCGGCGAGCGCGCCGGTCGGGCACCGGCTCGCGAGCTCCGACGCCCCGCGGCCGAATTCGCCTCCCGCCGGGAACCCCGGCGTGGTGCCCGGCGCACGCTCAGGTGCCTTCGGATAGACGGTCGTCCGGATGCCCGCGACGAGACCCTTGATCACCCATTCGCTCATGCCCGGCCCTCAGAGATCGTTTTCCGCGACCGACAGATCGAAGGTCGAGAGGATGATCGGAAAATCCTGAAAAGCGAACTTCTCGGCGCCGAGCTGGAACGCGTGCCAGTTGATGAACGAAGGCGTGACGGGCCGGTAGCGTACGACGACACCGGAAGCGTCGAGGCGCAGCCACGCGAACGTGCCCCCCCGTGGTGCCTCGACCCAGCCGAGTGCGCCGCCGCCCGGCGGCTCGAATGGCGCCCGGACGGGACCCTCCGGCAGCCGGGCGACGACCTGCTCGATGATCCGGACCGACTGCTCCGCCTCGGAGAACAGCAGGCGTAGCCGTGCGTAGCCGTCACCCTCCTCTTCGCTCGGCACGTCGAACTCGAGGTCTTCGTATCCCGGGTAAGGGCGCGCCCGGCGCAGGTCGCGCAGGTACGACGACGCGCGCGCGACCGGGCCGACGAGGCTGTAGGCCCGCGCGGTGCGCAGCGGGATGACGCCCACTTCCTCCAGCCGGTCGAGAAAGCTGCTCGAAATGCTGAGCTCGCGCAACAGCGCGCCGAGCGCGATGCGCGCTTCCTGGGCCTGCGCGAGGGTCGTTCGGCAGGCCGGCGTCGTGAGGTCGCAGGCGAGACCACCGGGCGCCAGCACGCCGAACAGGTAGCGATGGCCGGTCAGTTGTCCCGAAGCGCGCAGCAGGTCCTCCTCGACGATGCCAGCGTGGCTGCTCGCGACGGCAAACGCGCAGGACTCGCAGATCTCCTGGATCGCGCCTGCGTGATGGCGCAGCCGCTCGAGTTCGGCGAGCAGCACGCGAAGCAGGCGCGCTCGCGGAGGCACGACGGTACCCGCAATCGCTTCCGCCGCACGACAGTACGCGAACCCGTGCGCGAAGGCGGTCGTCGCCGCGAAGCGCTCGGCGAGAAGCAGCGCGTCGGCGGCGGACTTGCCTTCGGCGAGCTTCTCGATCGCGCGCCACTTGTAGTAGCGGCGAGTCGATGTCCGGATGACGTCCTCGCCGACCGTTTCGAGCAGGAAATGGACCGACTCGGTGACGCCCGAGAATTTCGGTCCGATCGGCATCACGAACGCGCCCGACTCCTCGACGACGCGCACCGGACGCCAGTCCGTGTTCGGCTGGCGCTGATGCATCGCCGCCTCGGCGTCGAAGCCGCGCCGCATCGGCTCGACCCCCTCCTGCCAGACGTCATCATGGAGCACGAAATCGCCGAGACGCGGGTGACCCTCGAACTGGAGGCCGTACAGGTCCTCGGCGACGCGCTCGTGCCAGTCGGCGGCGTGCACCGACTCGACGATGCTCGGAAACCGGGTGTCGTCGAGCGGAGCCCTGGCAAGCACGTGCACCCATCCGGCTTCACCGTCCCCGTAGAAGACGTAGCGAAGCTTCCATTCGCTGGCATCCTCCTCCACGGTCAGCCCGGCGAAGGCGAGGTCGAAATCGTGGAAGAGGCCCTGGCAGAGCTCGCGCAGCAATCGTCGGGGGCAGTCGAGCTCGATCGTCGCATTCGCGAGGTCGACGATCGAGTGCACGACGGTCGGCCATCGCTCTTCGATGAGCTCGCGGAATCGCTCGCGCGTCACCCTGCGCTCCTGCGGCCGATCGGCATTCATCGCGTCAGCGTCGCAGCGGCCATGGCGATCAGCCGGTGCAGCGGCTCGGGGACGTAGACGCCGAGCACCAGCACCGGCACCGCCGCCAGCACGAGCGCGACGTTGCAGCTCGCCGGCAGGCTGAATTTCGCCGTCTCCGGCTCGTGCCGCTCGTTGCCCGGCCCATCGTCGTCCGCGCCGAACACCATGCGGTTGAGGTGAATCATGATGCCGAAGAACGCGATGACGATGAACACCGCGAGAAGCCCCGTCGCCACGTATTTTCCCTGCGCGAGTCCGGCCCGGATGATCGCGAATTCGCTCATGAAGACTGCGAGCGGAGGTGCGCCGGTGATGGCGAGGCCGCCGAAGATCAGCGCCGAGCCCGCGACCGGAGAGCGGCGGATCAGCCCGCGAACCGAGGCGATGTCGCGCGTCCGGACCGCGAGCAGCGCGGCGCCCGCCGCGAAGAAGCAGAACGACTTCGTGACCGAATGGTTGACGACCTGCTGCATCGCCCCGTAGCCGGCGGCCGATGCGCCGAGCCCCACGGCGGTGAGGATGATGCCCATGTGCTCGACGGTCGAGAAGGCGAACAGGCGCTTGTAGTCGTGCACCTGGAGCAGCAGGAACGCCGAGAACCCGACCGAAAGAAGGCCAAGGACGAGCATCCAGGTCGCGGCGTGCGCGCCGGGCACCGCCTCGATGATCGGAAGCATGCGCAGGACGACGTAGAGGATCGAGGTCGTCTCCACGCCGGACAGCAACGCGCACACCGGCGACGGTGCCTGGCTGTGCGCGTCGGGCAGCCATGTATGCATCGGAACGAGTCCCACCTTGGTGCCGAGGCCGATCAGGATCAGCAGGAAGGACGTCTGCAGCAGGAGCGGCGGCATTCGCGGTGCGACCTCGACGAGCCCCGCCCACGTATAGGTCCCGCCGCCTGCCGCCTGCATCGAGGCGAACAACGTGAGGAAGCCGAGCAGCGCGATGCCCGCGCCCATCAGCGAAAGCACGACGTACTTCCACGCCGCTTCGAGCGCCTCGCGAGTGTTCTCGAACGACACGAGCAGTGCCGAGCAAAGCGTGGTGAGCTCGACG
Organism: Pseudomonadota bacterium; assembly: GCA_018241785.1. Taxonomy (GTDB): domain Bacteria; phylum Pseudomonadota; class Gammaproteobacteria; order Burkholderiales; family Casimicrobiaceae; genus VBCG01. Next base: position 3,659 of record JAFEDF010000037.1, read on the forward strand.
ACGATCCAGGCAAGCGTCGGCTCGGCGACCGAAGGGATCGCGAGCATCGAGAACACGAACAGGTTGTAGTTGGCGTAATAGAGCCTGAGCTTGCGCACCGCAAGATGCCCGTGCTCCATGTACCCGACCGAATAGATCGCGGCCGTCGTCGCAACGAGCGCGATCAGCACGAGGATCAACGCGCTCAATCCGTCGATCGCGATCCAGCGCGACCAGCCGCCATCGTGCAGTTCACGCGGCAGGCGGCCGGCGACGACATCGAGCGCGAGCGCTCCCGTAAGCACGAGGTTGGCGATGGACGCGACGACGGTCACTCCCGACATCCAGCGCCTGCCGAGCGGAACCAGCACCAGCAGTGCGGCGACGACCGGCACCAGCAGGATGACGACGACGATCACGTCGTCACCTCGGCATCGCCGGACTGCCCACCCGATTCGCGCAGGCTCGCGAGTTCGCCCACCGCGGTCGTGCCGACGTGCTGCTGGACGGCGCGCACGAGCACGCCCATGATGAACACGATCACCAGTCCGTCCGTCGCGATCGCGAGCTCCACCAGCATCCCGAGATCGCGAGCGATCGAAATGCCGGCGAGGAACGCGCCGTTCTCCATCGCGAGAAGTCCCACGAGGAGCGGCAACGCCTCGCGCCGCACGGTGAGGGTCAGCGCGCCGAGGAGCAGGCCCGCAACGCCGATCGGTACGTTCGGGCCGACGAACTGCGGCCCGGCGGCACGCGCGAGCGGAATACCCACGAAGTAGGCGAAGATCGCGAGCGCGAGCGAGATCGTCAGCGTGACGGGAATGTTCAGCACCTGCTCGACCTCGCGCCGCGTGTAGATCCCGGCCGGAGAGGTCTTGCGCAGCAGCCAGGGGACGATGATCGGCTTGGTGACGAGGTTGACCAGCGCGACGCCATAGAGGTGCGCGGCGTGGAAGCGCAGGCCGAGCAGCGCAGCCGACGCGGCGAGAAGCAGCGACTGGGCGATGAAGAGCTGCAGGCAGCCACGCGCCTGGCGCGTCGCGACGATGCCGAACGACGTGAGCAGGAACAGCCCGCAGGCGAGGGCATCGAGGCTGTCGAGAAGCTGCGCAGCGCCGTCGCTCATCGGGTGCTCAGGCGGAGAACACCTGCACGATCATCGCAGCAACCGCCGTGATGAACGCGGCGCCGAGGAACTCGACGATCCGGAACAGCCGCAGCTTGGCGAGCGACGACTCGATGACGACGAGCACGAGCAGGAAGCCGAGGATCTTGAGCAGGACGAGCGGGATTGCCAGCACGACGGCGCCGAGCGTATGGCCGCTCGCGAGGCCCCACGGGGTGACGAGGACGTTGAGGAACACGCACATGAGCACGAAGAACTTCATCTGCCCGCCCCACTTCACCAGCGCGAGGCCAGGGCCCGAATACTCGAGCCATTTCGATTCGTCGATCATTGCGAGCTCGAAGTGGCCGCTCGGGTTGTCGACCGGAATACGCCCACCCTCGGCGAGGATCAGCATGACGAACGCGATCATCAGCAGCACGTGCGACGGGGTGAAGAAATTGGCGATCGGCGTCACCCATTTCTGCTGCACGATGTACGGGATCGTCGAGCCCGCGACGAACGAGACCGTGAAGAACACGATCATGAAGACCGGCTCGGCGAGAAAGCTCACCATCCTCGTGCGGCTCGCGCCGACGGCGCCGAACGGATTGGCCGCGTCGACTGCCGCCACCGTCGAGAAGAAGCCTCCGAGCGCCAGTACGAACCCGACTCCGAGCATGTCGCCCATGAAGGCGAGGAACAGCGGATACGTCGTCAGCACCGGAATCAGCAGCACGACGAAGATCGGAGTGACGAAGAGGACGTAGGGCGTGAAGCGGAAGATCCACGAGCTCTCCTCCGACACGACCTCGTCCTTGTGGAAGAGCTTCCACAGGTCGCGGTATGGCTGGACCACGCTCGGCCCGCGCTTCGACTGGACGATCTCCTTCAGGCGCGCGAGCACGCCCGCAGCGAGCGGCGCGAAACCGAGCACGACCGCGACCTGCAGCAGGTTGAACAGAATGTGCTGCGTCACCGCACGCCCCGGCGGAGCGCGAAACGACGGGCGAAACCGAGCGTCGCACAGTGCATGACCGCAGCCCTCCCTGCAGCGCAGCACCGGTGGCGCTGCGATTTGCACACTCGTGGGCCTGCAGAGGGAGCCTGCTTCGCTGTCACCTGCGCGCCCACGCTTGCCCGAAATTCACGACAAACGTAGGCGTCATCAGCCGTTGCGGCGGTTGAGGAGGACAGCCATCTCCTTGTTGCGATGTCATGTTAACCAATGCGACCGCCATTGACAAGCGCCCGCCGGATCGGGCTTCCCCCGATGATCCGATCGCTCGTCGTCGGCGTTCACTGCCATCGCCCCTCGCGCAGCACAGGCGTAGCGGTGCTCGATGCTGCCTGTTATGATCGAGCGGACCCGTCGGTCCGGGGATGGAGTTCCCCGTAACCGCCATACCGGCTGATGACTCCTGCCGCGTCGAATTGCGCGGTGGGGGCGGCTGGCCGCAAACCCACCGCAAGGTGGGTTTCTCATGTCGTCGGGCGGATGCGGAGATCGGGTTCATCGAGCAGCCGAGGGTGCGGCGGCCACGCTGATCCCGCGTCGCCGTGATCGTGCCGGAGCGCATCGCACGCAACGCGGCGCAGATGCGAGCTGCGGGGGCACCGTCGAGGACGGCCGCTGGCGCGACCTTGCCGAGTGCATCGAGCAACTCGTCGCGCTCGACGCGCTCCCTGTCGATTCCGCGCAGGAGCTTCGACAGAAGATCGCGGCGCCGCGCATCGACCTCGTCGTAGCCGGGCAATTCAAGCGCGGCAAGACCAGCCTCGTCAATGCGCTGATCGGGCACGAATTGCTGCCGGTCGCAGTGGTACCACTGACTTCGGTCATCACGATCGTGACCTACGGGCCCGGAATCGAGGCGACGATCGTGTTCGAGAGCGGCGACGCGAGCCAGATTCCGGTGTCCGAGCTTGCGGCATACGTCACCGAGCGCGGAAATCCGAACAACGAACGGCGCGTCCGCGAAGCCCATATCCGATGTCCGTCGGCCCTCCTCGCTGGTGGAATCCGCCTGATCGACACGCCGGGTGTCGGCTCGGTATACCAGGCGAATACCGACGTCACGCAGCGCTTCCTGCCGAAGGCCGACGCGATACTGTTCGTGCTCGCGGCCGATCAGCCGCTCAGCGCCGCAGAGCGCGACTTCCTCGCGAGCGTCCGCCCCCATGCCCAGCGCGTCTTCTTCCTGCTCAACAAGGCCGACCTGCTGAGCGAGCGCGATCTACGCGAGTCGCTCGAGTTCACGCACGATGCGCTCGAGTCGGCGCTCGGCACCGAGCCTGCGCTTTTCCCTGTCTCCGCCAGGCTCGCGCTGCGGTGCGACAACGACGGCTCGCCAGCCACCGGGAGCGGCTTCGAGCCCTTCCTCGAAGCGCTTACGCACGATCTCGGCAACGATCGGGAACGCATCGTGCAAGCGTCGATGGCGCGCAAGCTCGTCGCGGTAATCGATCGCGGGAAGTTTGCCGCGGAGCTCGCGCTGCGATCGCTCGCCGAGCCGCTCGCGGCACTCGCCGATAAGACCCGGCGCTTCGAGGAGAGGAAGCGCGAGATCCTCGCCACAAGAGACGATCTCGACGTGTTGCTCGGGCGCGACGCCGCCCGTGCCCTCCGGAACCCGCTCGAGCTGGCGCTCGCCACGTTCACGGAAACATTGAAGAGTGAAGTCCGCGATGCGCTCGATCGTTACTGTGCCAGCGAACGCGGTGGCTCTTCGCGCGAGCTCGCGCGTGCACTCGAAGTCGAGGCGGTTCGCGTCGTGCGTGATGGATTCGAGCGCTTGCAGCGCGAGCGAAGCGAGGCGATCGATGCCGCATTCGCGGCCTTCTGTGTGCGCCATGCCGGGCGCGTCGACGCGATCGTCGACGAGCTCTATCGCTTCGCGGCGGAGCTCTTCGCCGTCAGCTACGCGCGGCATGGCGAAGGCGGGTTCGGCGAGGTCGAATCGCATTTCCGGTACAAGTTCTGGGACGAGCCCCCGGCGCTGCGCCTCATCTCGTCGGCGCTGCTCGGTGCATTGCCTCGAGCCGTTGCGGCGCCGATGCTCCTCGCCCGCGCACGCGAGCGCGGTGTCGACCTCGTCGACATGCAGTCGGGGCGGCTGCGCCACGATTTCGGCTGCCGTATCGACGAAGCGCTCGCCCGGTTCCGCACGACGATGGGCAAGCGGACCGACGCGGCGGTTGCCGCCATCGAAGCTGCGCTCGCCAGGGCGCTCGCGTTGCGGGAGGCCGGCGAGAGCGAAGCTGGCCGGCGTGGCGCCGAGCTCACGATGCGGCTCGGCGCGCTGCGCGATGTCGGAAGCAGGGTGGCGGCGGCCGGGGGATGTGTCGCCGAACAGCCGTCGGTGCGTTGAGGTCGAGCGATGCCAGGCTTCAGCCAGCGTGAGCGAACCAGGATCGCCGCGGCCCTCGTCGAGGTCGAGCGGTGCCTGACGGAAGCGACGCACGCTCTGGACGCTGCAGCGGCGCGCTTCTCCTCCGTGCCCGACGACGCGACGCCGCTTCAGCGACGGTTGATCGCCGACTATGCCGAGCGCTTCCGCGAGGCGATGGCGGCCCTCGCGGATCGCTACCGGGTGCAGATCGAGCCGGCCGGCCGCAGCGCCCGACAGCGCGCGCGCGATGCGCTCGATCGCGCGATGGTGGTCGTCGAGGAGCTCGGACCGCGTCGTTTTCTCACGGATGGAGAGCCGAGCGACGAGCTCGCATCCGAGCTGCGGCGCATCGTTTCGCAGCTCCAGGAGCCGCTCGACGCGATGCGCGCGGTACTGACCGGAGCCGCCATCGTACCGGCACCTGCGGTATCGTCGGCGGCGTCGGGGGATGGCGCGCTGCTCGCGGACATCGCACGTGTCATCGCGGCGCACGAGCTCGGCGAGCTCGCACCGGCGCTGCAGTGTCTTGCCGGGCGGTTCAAGCAGAACGACCTCGAAATCGCTGCATTCGGCCGCGTCAACTCGGGCAAGTCGTCGCTGCTGAATGCGTTTCTTGGCGAGCCGCTGCTGCCGGTTGGCCTCACTCCGGTCACGGCGATCGACATCCAC
>JAFEDF010000038.1 GCA_018241785.1 Pseudomonadota bacterium
AGCCGGCCGGAGCCAGCTTCGGCGACCAGCTTCACGAACCCGCGGGTGTCGAAATTGACCAGCGCCCGCGGCACATTGTCGAGGGTGAGCGTACGACCGTCGATGCCGATTCCGGCTGCCCGAGCCTGCGCCTCGGTCAGTCCCACGGTCGCGATCTGCGGATCGGTGAAGATCACCGCCGGCATCGTGGTCAGATCGAGCGTCGCGTCGCCGCCCATCATGTTGATCGCGGCGCGCGTTCCGGCCGCTGCCGCGACGTAGACGAACTGCGGGTGGCTCGTGCAATCGCCGCCGGCGTAAATGGTGGGATTGCTCGTGCGCAGGTGCTCGTCCACGACCACCCGGCCGTGGTCGTCACGCGCCACGCCGGCCGCATGCAGGTCGAGCGAGGCCGTGTTGGCCGCGCGACCCGTTGCGACGAGCAGCTGCTCGCTCCTGAATACGCCCAGGTCGGTGGAGAGCGCGAACTCACCCTGATCGAATGCGACCCACCGCGCTTGGGTGTGCTCGAGGATGCGGATACCTTCGCCAATGAACACCGCAGACATGATCGCGCCGATCGCGGGATCCTCGCGCGCGAGCAATGTGCGCCGAGCGAGCAGGGCCACGCGGCTGCCGAGCCGCGCGTACGCTTGTGCGAGCTCGACGGCGACGACGGAGGAGCCGATGACGACGAGTCGCGGCGGAATCGACTCGGCAGCGAGCGCCTCGGTGGAAGTCCAGTAGGGGGTATCGTGCAGCCCCTGGATCGGCGGAATGATCGGGCTCGCTCCTGTCGCGATAAACGCCCGATCGAAGGTGACACGCTGCGCAGATCCGTCAGCGCGCCGCACATGCAGCGTCCGTGCATCGAGGAAGGTCGCAGTACCCCTGAGCAAGCTGATATTGGGGGCGGCGTCGATGAAGTGCTCGTACTTCGACTGCCGCAATTCGGCCACGCGACCCTGCTGCTGCTCGAGCAGGGCCACGCGATCCACCCTCGAGGGTGCCGGCGCGAGGCCACCGTCGAAGGGGCTGCTACGGCGCAGGTGCGCGATGTAGGCGCTGCGCAGCATGATCTTCGAGGGCACGCAGCCGACATTGACGCACGTGCCGCCCGTGATGCCACGCTCGATCATCGTGACCTGCGCGCCTTCCTGGGAGGCACGGATCGCCGCCGCGAACGCCGCCCCACCCGAGCCGATGACGGCGATCCGCACACGCAGCCCCGCGCTCTTCTTGCGTTCGGGAACGGAGTGGTCTGAACGCGCGCCACCGTCCGTGCGGACTGCCCGCGCAGGCCCCGGCTGCGGCGTTTCGACACAACCATCGCAGCTGGTCCCGGCGCCTTCCGGCTCGACCGCGGCCATCTATTTGCCTGCCTTCAGCAGTGACGGAAAGCCGGCATTGGCAGTTGCTTCGCGAAGCTTGGCGACCGTCGTTCTCGCATCGTCGAACGTCACGACCGCTTCCTTCGGCTCGTAGGTCACTGCGACCGTCTGTACCCCATCGACGCGCTGGAGTGCAGTCTTGACGGTGATCGGGCACGCGGAGCAGGTCATCGACGGCACGCTCAACGTGACGGTCCGCGGCGCGGCCGACGCGGCGCCCGACAGCGCGGTCAAGCCCAGGACGAAGGCGGTGCTGTAATACGCTTGGCGCATGGAGCCTCCTAATAGAAGAACGGGACGATGAACGGAAAGGCAATGGCGAGCAGCACGAGGACGCCGACCAGCCAAAACACGATCCGATAGATCCGGTTCGCTCGCGGGAGCGCGCAGGCAGTCTCAGGCGCGCAGCCTTCCGCGGCCGCCACGCGATAGATCCTGCGCCAGGCGAGCGCCATCGCGACGAGCGCGGCGGCGATGAAGATCGGGCGATAGGGCTCCAGTGCCGTGAGGTTGCCGATCCACGCGCCGCTGAAGCCCAGGGCCACCAGTACCAGCGGCCCGAGACAGCAGGTGGACGCCAGGATCGCGGCCAGCGCGCTACCGACGAGGGTTGCTTTCTGCGTGCGAGCGTCAGGCAATGCGCGTTCGAGGTCCGGTTGACAAAGTGATAGGCTAATGTCCGTACCACGGTACGGAGTCAACTCCTCTGCGGTGAGGTGCAATGAACGGCAATCTGACCATCGGCCGCCTGGCGGCGTCGGCGCAGGTCGGCGTGGAGACCGTGCGCTATTACCAGCGGCGCGGGCTCCTGCGCGAGCCCAGCCGCTCACCGGGCAGCGTGCGGCGCTATTCCGACGACGACGCGAGGCGCATCCGATTCATCAGGCGCGCCCAGCAGCTCGACTTCACGCTCGACGAGGTCGCCCATTTGCTCGCACTCGAGGACGGTCGCAGTTGTCGCGAGACCGAGCGCCTCGCACAGGAAAAGCTCGACCGGGTGGAAGCGCGCATCGCCGATCTCGAACGGCTGCGCAAGACGCTGCGCGAGTTGATCGGCCGTTGCGACTCCGGAGGAGGACGGATTTCTTGCCCGATCATCGCGAGTCTCGCGGCGGAAGCGTAGCGAACGCGGCTGTCGCGAGTGCAGGCGTCGCGATCGCTTGGGCGTGACGCTCTGTCCGCGTCAACCGATCCATGCCGCGCGCTGGACGTTGATTGGATGAGCAGGCCGTTGGCTGGCTCAGCCGGCGTGCCGAGCACCGAACCAGCAATTGCGCATCATGCCGCCGTCCTCATGCTCGAGGTTATGGCAGTGGTACATGAACATGCCGGGCTCCGTCGGCGCCACGCCCACCCACACGCGCTCGCCCGGAAATACGAGTACGGTGTCGTGGTAGCCGGCGTCGATCAGTCCATCGCGTAGATCGGTCGGCGCATCGCCGCGGCGCCCGAGAATCCGGAAGCGCACGCCGTGAATGTGCATCGGATGCGGCATCGCCATGCCACCGGTCTCGTTGACGAACGCCCAGCGCGATTCCTGATCGAGCGGGAGGACCTCATCGGGCGCGACCGCATCCATCGCGAACGTGCGGCCATTGAGCAAACCCAGCATGCGCCGGAACTCGAGGCGCGTCTGCAATTCGCGCCCGCCGCGCGGCGTCGAGCGCTCGGCCCGCGGAAGCGTCAACGGTTCGCTGCTCATCGAGGATCGCCCGGCAATCGTGAAACGGGCGATCTGCAGCCTCTCGCCCTGCCTCCTGCCCATCATGCCGCCACCCATCATGCCGCCACCCATCATGCCCATCATCCCGCCCGGATCCGCGAAGGATTCGCTGATCAGCGAAAGCCTGCCCGCATTCGCTCGCCCAGCGAAATCCTCGAGCAGCTCGACGCGCTGAAAGGGAGCGAGCACAACATACGGTCGTGTCTGCATACCCTGTTCACGGTCGAACAGCCCGCTGTCGCTCGCGATCGCCCGCAGCGGGCCACCGTCCGACCAGGCGAGCTTGTAGATGCGGGCGTTCGATACGTTCGCCACGCGCAGCCGATAGGTGCGTGGCGCGACGCTGAAGGCCGCGTCGGCGACGCCGTTCGTGAGCACCGTATCGCCCAGCACTCCGCTCATGGCGTCCATCATCGTCGGACTGAATCGGAGCGCATTGTCCTCGTCGATGCGCCGGTCCTGGATCACGAGCGACAGCTGGTACGACGGATCGGGCAGCCCAACCGCGCGCTCCTCGTCGTCGCGCACGATGAGCAAACCCGCAAGGCCGAGGTAGACCTGCCGGCCGGTGCGGCCGTCCGGATGCGGATGGTAGAGATAGGTGCCCGCCGGATTGCGCACCGTGAACTCGTAGATGAAGGTTTGCCCGCTCGGAATCGCGAATCGCGGATGTCCGTCCGCACGCGCGGGAACGATCATCCCGTGCCAGTGGACGATGCTGGACTCGCCGGTACGGTTGACGAACTCGATGCGCACGCGCTCACCGCGGCGAAGTTCGAGTGTGGGCCCGAGGTAGCTTTCCGACGGACGCACCGCGTCGCGCCGGCCGCTGAGCACTTCGCCCGTGAAACGCAATACCTGGGTTGGTGGACCCGGTCGGATCGAGACTTGGCTCGGCGCGGCGACGAGCCGAATCACGAGGTCCGGTGTCTCGGAGCGCAATGCGCTTCGCGAGGCGCCGGGAAGCGCTAGCGCGGCCGCTCCGGTCGCGACCGCCTGCAACAGCCGGCGGCGGGTCCGAACCCTCGTGTCCGCATCGTCGCGGGAGCGGATCATGTTTGCGTCGGGGGCGACGAGAAAGATTAGATCCGCACCATCCGCAGGCGCAACGCGTTGCCGACCACCGAAAGCGAGCTGGTGCTCATCGCTGCCGCGGCGATGATCGGGCTGAGCAGGAGCCCAACGACGGGATAGAGCACACCCGCCGCGATCGGAACGCCCAGCGAGTTGTAGACGAATGCGAGAAAGAGGTTCTGGCGGATGTTGCGCATGACGGCGCGGCTCAAGCGCCGTGCCCGCACGACACCGGCGAGATCGCCATTGACCAGCGTCACGCCCGCGCTCTCGATCGCGACATCGGTTCCCGTACCCATCGCGATGCCGACGTCGGCTTCGGCCAATGCGGGCGCATCGTTCACGCCATCGCCCGCCATGGCGACCACGCGACCCTCGGATCGCAAGCGCCTGACGATGACGCCCTTGTCCTGCGGCACGACACCGGCGTGCAGCTCAGCGATGCCGAGCTTGCGCGCCACGGCTTGCGCTGTCGTCTCCTCGTCGCCAGTGACCATGACGATCCGCAGACCCTCGGCGCGAAGGTCTTCCATCGCGCGCGCGGTAGTCGCCTTGATCGGGTCGGCGACGCCGATGAGGCCCGCGATCCGACCGTCGAGCGCGACGAACATCACGGTCTCGCCTTGCGAGCGCAGCGCACGCGCGCGCTCGTCGAGCCCATCGAGCGACACACCGAGCCTTTCCAGGAGGCGCCGATTGCCGATGGCAATCCGCCGCCCACGCACGATGCCCGTCACACCCATGCCGGTCGGCGCATCGAAATCGCTTGCCTTATCCAATGACAGTTTTCGCTCCTGCGCCGCCGCGACGATGGCGGCAGCGAGCGGGTGTTCGCTCGAGCGCTCGATGGCCCCTGCGAGACGAAGTAGCTCGCTCGGCTCGACGGCCGCGACGGGCTCGATCGTCACCACGCTTGGCTTCCCCTCGGTGAGCGTGCCGGTCTTGTCGATGATCAGCGTGTCGACTTTTTCGAGGAGTTCGAGAGCCTCTGCGGTCTTGATGAGTACGCCCGCTTGTGCGCCGCGGCCGACCCCCACCTGGATCGACATCGGCGTGGCGAGCCCTAGCGAACAGGGGCAGGCGATAATC
>JAFEDF010000039.1 GCA_018241785.1 Pseudomonadota bacterium
CATCGCCGCGGTTCGCCTGCGCCTTGGCGATCTCCGAGGCGATGAACCCTTCGAACGACACGCCGCGAAACGGTGATCGCTCGAACTCTTCCGGCGATCGGATGCCGAGTAGATGGGCGGCGAGAGCCGAATCCGCCACGTACATTCGCGGCGATTTGACGAGCCGCTTCCCGAGGTTCTCGTAGTAAGGCGGAACGATCAGGATCTGCGCAGTCGTCTCCAGCACACCGAGCCATTTCGAGAAGGGCAGCAGCCATTGGCCGGCACGCCGCGGCCCAGTCAGCACGACTGCCGGGAACGCGCGTGCCGCGCGTTCGAGGGTTCGCTCGAGCTCCCGCGCCACGTAATCCACGATTGAGAATTCTGAAGCATAAGCTTAGAAATCTCAAAGCATACCGGGCCGCGACGCGGTCGATGTCACTCCTTCACCGCACCCGTCAGCCCCGACACGTAGTACTCGACGAAGAACGAGTAGAGGATCGCCACCGGCAGCGAGCCCAGGAGCGCACCCGCCATCAGCGCCCCCCACTGGTAGACGTCGCCCGAGACGAGCTCGGTCACGACAGCGACCGGCGCCGTCTTCACCTCCGACGAAGAGATGAAGGTCAGCGCGTAGATGAACTCGTTCCACGACAGCGTGAACGCGAAGATGCCCGCCGAGATCAACCCCGGGACCGCGAGCGGCAGCACGATCCGCGTCAGGATCTGCAGCCGCGTTGCACCGTCGATCAGTGCGCACTCCTCGAGCTCGAACGGGATCGTCTTGAAGTAGCCCATCAGGAGCCACGTGCAGAAGGGAATCAGGAAGGTCGGGTAGATAAGGATCAGCGCGAGGCGCGTGTCGAACAGGCCGAGCTGGAACACGACCTCGGCGAGCGGGATGAACAGGATCGACGGCGGCACCAGGTAGGCGAGGAAGATCGCCATGCCGACGAAGCGCGAACCCTTGAAGCGCAGCCGCTCGATCGCGTAGGCGGCGAGGACGCTGCAGGCGAGCGACAGGAAGGTCGCCACGACCGACACGAGCAGCGTGTTCCACAGCCAGAGCGGATACTGGGTCTCGAACAGCAGGTGGCGGAAATGGGCGAAGGTCGGATGCACGACCCAGAATGGATTCGACTTCACGTCGAGGAGCTCGGCGTCGGGCTTCACCGACGTCGTCACCATCCAGTAGAAGGGGAACAGCAGCACGATCAGGAACACGACGAGCGGCAGATAGACCGTCACGAGGCGCCGCGGCAGCGACGCGAGGTAGTTCATGCCGCCGGTGTCGACGGTATCGGCGGCGGAGCGGGAGCCGATCATGCGTCGCCCCCCTGCTGCCACGCGCGCCGCTGCAGGCCGAAGTACGAGAAGAGGATCGCCGCCAGCAGGAACGGGATCATGGCGACGGCGAGCGCGGCTCCCTCGCCGAGCGCTCCGCCGGGGATCGCGCGCTGGAACGAAAGGGTCGCCATCAGGTGCGTCGCGTTCGCCGGCCCGCCGCGCGTCAGCACGTAGATGAGCTGGAAATCGGTGAAGGTGAAGAGCACCGAGAAGGTCATCACCACGGCGATGATCGGCGTCAGGAGCGGCATCGTCACGTAGCGGAACTTCTGCCACGACGAAGCCCCGTCGAGGCTCGCCGCCTCGTAGTACGAAGGCGAGATCGTCTGCAGCCCGGCGAGCAGGCAGATCGCGACGAAGGGCACGCCGCGCCAGATGTTGGCGATGATCGTCGACATCCTGGCCAGCCACGGATCGCCGAGGAAGTCGATGTACTGGTGGATCCAGCCCAGGCGCACCAGCATCCAGCTGATGACCGAGAACTGCGCGTCGTAGATCCACCAGAAGGCGATCGCCGAAAGCGCCGTCGGAACGATGAACGGCAAGAGCACGATCGCGCGAAGGAGCGACTTGAACGGCAGCTTCTCGTTCAGCAGCAGTGCCAGCCACAGTCCCAGCGCGAACTTGACCGTGCTCGCGACGACCGTGTAGACGATCGTGTTGAACACCGACAGCCGCGCGACCGCGTCGCCCGCGAGGTAGAGATAGTTGGCGAGCCCGACCCAGTGCCCGGCCCGCCCGATCTTGGTGTCGGTGAAGCCGAGCCAGATGCCGAGCCCCAGCGGATAGGTGAGGAAGACGAGCAGCAAAGCCGCCGCGGGCAGCATGAACAGCAGCCCGAGCAGGTTGCGGTTGTCGAGCGCGCGGGCAAAGCCCCGCGCGCCCCTGGAGCGGACGGGACCGCCGGCCGCTGCGGCGCCGGCGGTCACGGGCGTGCCGATGTCACACCTTGTAGTAGCGCAGCGCCTGCTTCTCGGCGAGCGCCGCCGCGTCCTTCGGGCTCTTCGCCCCCGACACCACGCTCGCGAACATGTCGACGACGACGTAGTCGGCCATCACCGCCGCCGACGCGTAGCCGAGCGTTCCTGCGTATCCATCGGAGAGCGTCACCGCGGCGTCGTCGCGATACGGCGTCGCCTTCGGGTCATCGGTCCACATCGGGTTCGCAGCGTAGGCCTTGAGCGGCTGGCTGACGTAGCCGATCGCGGCCTTCATCCACGGGTTGTACTGGTCGCCCTCCATCATGAAGCGCAGGTATTCCCGCGCGGCATTCGGGTACTTCGAATACTTGAAGATCATCATCTGCGTGAACAGGTTGAACTCGGTCGGCTTGCCCACCGGGCCGATCGGGAAGCGCGCATGCTGGATGTCCTCGGCCATCGCCTTCATCTGCGGATCCGGCGACTGCTTCGCCACATAGTAGATCGAGATGCCGTTCGCGGTGAGGCTGATCTGGCCGCCCAGGAACGCCTTGTTGTTGCTGGGATCGCCCCACGACAGCGTGCCGGGGATGAACGTCTCGTAGATCTCCTTCGCATACTCGAGCGCCGCGATCGTCTCGGGGCTGTTGATGACGACGTTGTTGTGCGCATCGACGAGCTTGCCGCCCTGCTGCCACAGGAGCCAGTTGCACCAGGCGTTGCCGTCGCCGACGGCGTGGCCGAACGCGAAGCCGGCAGGAGTTCCCTTCGCCTTCAGCGCCTGGCACAGCTTGAGGAAACCCGCCGAATCCTTCGGGATGCCGTCGAAGCCGGCAGCCTTCACGTGGCTGTCGCGATAGACGATCGCGTTGCCGACGATGCCGACCGGGATCGACATCCAGCGCTTGCCGTGCATGCCGTAGGTGCGGCAGATGTCGTACCAGCCGCCGTACTTGGCGCCAAGGTAGTTGGCGAGGTCGGTCACGTCGACGAGCTTGTCGGTGTACTGGAACGGGTCATCGAGCCAGCCCAGGATGAGGTCGGGACCGCTGCCGATGTTGGCGGCCACCGCGGCTTTCGGGCGCACGTCCTCCCAGCTCTCGTTGTCGACCTGCACCGGAATGCCGGTCTTCTCGGTGAACTTCTTCGTGTTCTCCATCCACAGTTTTTCGTCGCCCTCGACGAAGCGCTTCCAGCGCAGCAGGCGCAGCTTCGCTCCCTTCTCCGGGGTCAGCTTGTACTCGGCCGCGGCGCTGTCGGCCGGCCACAGCGCCGACCCGCCGCCGAGCGCGGCTCCGGCGGCAACTCCGGCGGTAGCTTTGAGAAAATCGCGTCGCTTGCTGTCGCTCATGACTCCTCCTCATCCACGTTGGACTTCGATGAACCTGCTTCGCGTCACGCCTGCCGCGTGCCGAGACGCGTTCCGGTCGCCGCGTCGAACACGTGCGCGCGCCCGGGATCGGGCGCGAGCCGGATGCGGTCGCCCGGGCGGCACGAAACGCGCTCCCGGACGAGCGATGAGATGTCCTGCCCGTTGAAGCGGCAGAAGAGCTGCGTGTCGGCCCCGGTCGGCTCGACGACGACGACCTCGGCCGGGATTCCCGCGCTCTCCGACGGCGCGCAGTGCTCGGGGCGCATCCCGTAGAGCACGGCCTGGCCCTCGACCGCTTGCACCGAGTGAGGCAGCGGCAGGCGCAGGCCGCCTTCGAACTCGACGCCGGGTCCCGCACCGTTGACGCGCGCCGTGCCGGGGACGAGGTTCATCGCGGGCGAGCCGATGAAGCCCGCGACGAAGGTGTTCGCGGGGTGATCGTAGAGCTCCAGCGGGTCGCCCACCTGCTCGACGAGGCCGTCGCGCATGACGACGATCCGGTCGGCCATCGTCATCGCCTCGATCTGGTCGTGGGTGACGTAGATCGACGTCGTCTTCAGCCGCTGGTGCAGTTCCTTGATCTCGGTGCGCATCGCGACGCGCAGCTTCGCGTCGAGGTTGGAGAGCGGCTCGTCGAACAGGAACACCTGCGGGTCGCGCACGATCGCCCTGCCCATCGCGACGCGCTGGCGCTGCCCGCCCGAGAGCTGGCGCGGATAGCGGTCGAGGTAGGGCGCAAGGCCGAGGATGTCGGCGGCGCGCGCCACGCGGCGCAGGACGTCCTCGCGCGGGCGCTTGGCGAGCTTCAGCGCGAAGGACATGTTGTCGCGCACCGTCATGTGCGGATAGAGCGCGTAGTTCTGGAACACCATCGCGATGTCGCGCTCCTTCGGCGGCACGCGGTTGACCACGGTGTCGCCGATCGCGATCTCGCCGTCGGTGATCTCCTCGAGGCCCGCGATCATCCGCAGCAGCGTCGACTTGCCGCAGCCGGACGGCCCGACCAGGACGCAGAACTCGCCGTCGCGAATCGCGACGTCGACGCCGCGGATCACCTCGGTAGCGCCGAATCGCTTGCGGACCGCGTTGATCGTCACCGCTGCCATCGGATGCGTCCCGCAACGACTGTGACGGCTTCGCCGCGAGGAACCGTTGCGGCGCTCTCGCCGTGAAGGTGGACGGTGGACATGGCGGGCCGGAAGCGTGCACGGTACGCGGCGATTCGCCGCCGGGTCAAGGGGCACCCCGGTTGGCGCGGAAGATGTCGCGGAGGTGATCCGCCCGGCGCTGGGCTTCGCGCCCGCAGAACCTTTGCTGCCGTGCACCAATTGCGCAATGGCGCCGCTCGCGCGTCCGATTGCACAAGCGAGGCTC
This sequence comes from Pseudomonadota bacterium, assembly GCA_018241785.1. GTDB lineage: Bacteria > Pseudomonadota > Gammaproteobacteria > Burkholderiales > Casimicrobiaceae > VBCG01. The sequence goes on from JAFEDF010000039.1 coordinate 4,993, forward strand.
GAAGCCCTCGCCCGTGGCACCGCATTGGTGCGACGGGAAATCGCTTCCTGACCACGGGTCAGTTAATTGGGGCATCCGACCGAATCCGGCGCCCGGCATGGGTTTCCGCGCAACACCCCGCCGCCCGCCGGCGCGAATCCTATCGATTTATTGCCGGATTTCCCGTATAGTGCCGCCCGTGTTTTGTTCCAAGCAGTAAAGTGCTTGCTCTGTACGACCGCCACGCAGTCGTTCGATCGCCGTACTTTCCTTGAGATCGAAACATCGCCCGGGCAACGTCCCGTTTAACTCGTACTTGAGGAATCAACAGCAATGGCAACCGGAACTGTGAAGTGGTTCAACGACGCCAAGGGCTTCGGGTTCATCACGCCGGATGGCGGTGGTGAAGACCTGTTCGCCCACTTCTCGGCGATCAACATGCAGGGCTTCAAGACGCTCAAGGAAGGCCAGAAGGTCAGCTTCGAAGTGACCCAGGGTCCCAAGGGCAAGCAGGCTTCGAACATCCAGTCGGTCTGACCGCTGGAATCGAATCGCGAAAGGCCGGGCGCTGCCCGGCCTTTTTTTGCCCCGGCGCCGCAGGTACGCGCGGTTGACGTGAATGCAACGACTGCGGACGCCGCCGGTCGGCAGCCATCGACCGCGAGCGCGGGATCCCCTTCCCCGCCGCGGGCGTGGCAGTAGCATGGGCTCGTTCGCCCAATGAAGGGGTCACCCATGGCAGGTACGCGAGGCGACGACGACACCGGCGCGTTCGAGTTCGAGAAGGTCTCGATCGCCGACGCGCGCAAGGCCATCGAGGACGGCGGTCCGACCGGGCACGCCTCCGCTCCGCGCAAGGACGGGGACTGGGACGCGAAGCGCCGCGGTGCAGCTTCCGAGCCCCTGTCGCCGGAGACCGTGGCGTGGCTCGCAAGGCTTCCCGCCACGGTCCGGCCCAATCAGCTCGCGCTCCGCTACGCACGCATCGCCAACCGGATCTGCGAGACGTGGAAGGCGCCGCTGCACTGCCTGCGCCTGCTCGACGGCCTCATCACCGACGACCGCGGCGGACGGCAGGGCTTCCCGCTGCACGTCGCAACCGAGCTCGCAAACCTCCGCGACCATTACTACAAGCAGCATCGCAAGGGCGACCAGGCCTGGGAGCACGTCGAGATGGGGCGCTGACGCTCAGAACGCGAAGAGCCCCATCAGGTCGCCGATCGCGGGCCGGTTCGCCGGCACATAGGGGTCGTCGGCAAGCGGCACCGGGTTGGGCAGGTTGTCGCGGCTTCGCGCCGACAGCGGCGCGAGACGCCAGTTGCGCTCGATGAATTTCAGGATCGACACGTGATCATAGTAGGTGTGATCGACGTGGCCCTTCTTCGCCCACGGTGACACCGCGATCAGCGCAATGCGCGTGCCGTCGCCGAAGAAGTCGATGGTCTGGATGGTGCCGCTGTCCCAGTTGCCCCCGCTTTCGTCGGTCGTGACGAGGATCGCCGTCGACTTCCACAGGTCGGGATGTGCTTCGACCTTTCCGACGAGGTCCTTCACGAACGCCTCGAACTCGGCCACCGTCGAGAACGCCGGATGACCCGATTCGGGGTTCGGAGGCACGACGAACGACACTGCCGGAAACGTCGCCGCATCGCCAAGGTCGCGATCGAAGGCGTCGAGGCCGACGAGGTTCGCGCGTAGCCCCGTCGTCATGATCGACGCGAAGCGCGTCAGCGGGTCGCAGATCGGGCAGTAGCGCGCCCGGTCGACGCCGCCGCCCACGCGCCCGCCGCTGTACCACTTCCACGACACGCCCGCCGACGCGAGCTGCGTGCCGACGTTCGGCATCGTCTGCGGTGGGAGCACCGGGCTGTGCAACGTCTTCCAGCGCAGCGTGCCGTCGAACGTATAGGCCGGAGGATAGTTGTTGACGAGATACCACGCGCCGGGTGCGCAGTTGCCGTCGCGAAAGGGCCTGTAGGGCAGCTTCGCGAGGTAGTCGCGGATTGCCCGCACGCCCGGCTGCGACGGATCGGCGCAGCCGGTGTAGGACCCCGCGCGCCCCGGCTGCGTGTACCAGTTGGCGGTACCCGCGACGGGTTCGGGATTCTCGATCCGGTTGTCGGGTGGCCGTGCGAGCTTGCCGTCGTCGAGAAAGACCGCGACGTCTCCGGTGGCGAGCGCGAAGTAGTTGGCACCGGTTCCGCCCATGACCGGCTGGTGGTCGTTGTCGGCGAGCGCGTAGGTTCGCGCGAGCTTCGCGAGATACGGCGCGTCGCCCGCCGCCATGTCGTAGAAGCCCATCGCGACGCCGCCCTGGCCGGTGCCGGCGCCGGGGTTGCCGCGCTCGATCGCGCCATAGCCCGAAGTCATCGCGACCCAGGTGAACAGGTCGCGCTTTCCGCCGTCGAACTGCTGCCACATCTGGAAGAAACGGTGTACCGGGTCACCGACGATCGCCGTGTAGGGAACGTAGCGCGTGATCCGGTACGGGCCGTTCGGCAGGTCGTCGGGAAAGCGCAGGTCGGGCTGGTTGCGCGGCAGCCCGCGGGCGTAGGTCGTCCCGGGGCGCGGAAGCGTCTTGTACGCACCGGCGATCGCCGGCGTGACCTCGTAGCGTCCGCTCGCAGCGCCGATGTTCTGCGCGCCGAGCGCGTAGTGCTGGCCCGGAGCGCCCTCCTTCGTGACGATGCCGCGCGAAAGGAGGTTCGCGACCGACTGCCCTGGCGGCGGCTCCCAGGTCGCAAACAGGTTGTCGAAGCTCAGGTTCTCGCCGACGACGACGATCAGGTGCTCGATCGGAGTGACAGTCTTCCGTGGCGGGGCCGTCGCAACCGGCGCCGCCAGCACGAATCCGGCACCCGGCAGCAGCAACAGCGCCACCACCCACCGCAGCGCCGGCGCCATCATCGCATCAGTACGCGATCGCCGCCTCGATCTCGGCGAAGGTCTTCGCGATGTCGTGGGCGGGCTGCGGCGGGATGCCGAGCTGCCGTGCGATCTGGGTGAGCGAGAACATGCCGCGCACCGTGTGCTCCCCCGATTCCGACGACTCGCCGGTCACCTCGGCGACGAGCGCGTGCTGACGCCCGGCGGCGCGCAGCGTGGCGACGATGTCGCCCACCCGCGCCTGCTGCACCTCGCGCAG
>JAFEDF010000003.1 GCA_018241785.1 Pseudomonadota bacterium
CGTCGCCGACCTCTTCCTCGACACCTGGCCGTACAACGCGCACACGACCGCGAGCGACGCGCTGTGGGCGGGTTGTCCCGTCGTCACCTTCGCCGGCGAGACCTTCGCGGGGCGCGTCGCGGCGAGCCTCGTGAGCGCGGCCGGATTGCCCGAACTCGTGGGCGACGGAGTCCGCGGCTACGTCGCGAAGGCGATCGCGCTCGTTCGTGACCCCGCTGCGCGGGCGCGGCTCAGGGGCCATCTCGACAGTGCCGGTCGGCAAAGCCGCCTCTTCGATACCGAAGCGACCACGCGCGCGCTCGAGGCCGCCTACATCGAGATGGCTGCGCAGTACCGCCGCGGGCGTCGCGAGCTGATCCGCGTATGACGTGTGACGGGGTCAGGTCTTGCCTTTTGCCCCCTGGGCAAAAGGCAAGACCTGACCCCTACGCGAACTGCAGCGCCTCGTCGATGCGCGTCACTGCGGTCACGGCGATCCCGTCGATCGCGTGTCGCGGCTGATTCGCGGCGGGGATCAGCGCGTGCGCGAAGCCGAGCTTGGCCGCCTCGCGCAGGCGCTCCTGACCACGCTGGACCGGCCTGATCTCGCCTGCCAGTCCGACCTCACCGAATACGAGAGATTTATTCGGTAATACCTTGTTTCTAAGTGACGAATACACGGCAAGCATGATCGCCAGATCGGCCGCTGGCTCGGCGATGCGTACGCCGCCGACGGCATTGACGAAGACGTCGTAGCCGCTCGTATCGACGCCGCCGTGGCGGTGCAGCACGGCGAGGAGCAGCGCGAGGCGCTGGGCGTCGAGCCCGACCGCGAGGCGGCGCGGCATGCCGCCCTGGGCGGGGTCGACGAGCGCCTGGACTTCGACCAGGAGCGGACGCGAACCTTCGAGGGTCGCCATCACGACCGATCCCGGCACGCCCTCGGCGTGTTGCGACAGGAACAGCGCCGACGGATTGGCGACCCCGCGAAGCCCGCGCTCGGTCATCGCGAAGACGCCCAGCTCGTTGGCGGCGCCGAAGCGGTTCTTGATCGCGCGCACGAGGCGGAAGCTCGAATGCGGATCGCCCTCGAAGTAGAGCACCGTGTCGACGATGTGCTCGAGCACGCGTGGTCCGGCAATCGCTCCCTCCTTCGTGACGTGGCCGACGAAGATCACGACGATGCCGCGCTGCTTGGCGAGCCGCGTCAGCTGCGCCGCGCATTCGCGGACCTGTGCGACGCTCCCCGGTGCCGAGGTGAGCGCTTCCGTGTAGAGGGTCTGGATCGAATCGATGACGAGGATCTCGGGCGCCGCAGCGCCGATCGCCGCGACGATCGCTTCGAGCTGCACCTCGGCGAGAAGCTCGATCGGCGCGTTGACGAGTCCGAGCCGTGCCGCACGAAGCGCGACCTGCTCGGCTGACTCCTCGCCGGTCACGTACAGCGTGCGATGGGCAGCGCCGAGCGCACTGCCCGCCTGCAGCAGCAGCGTCGACTTGCCGATGCCCGGGTCGCCGCCGAGCAGGATCACCCCTCCCGGAACGAGGCCGTCGCCGAGTACGCGGTCGAATTCCCCGATGCCGGTCGC
>JAFEDF010000040.1 GCA_018241785.1 Pseudomonadota bacterium
CATTGAGAAGTTCGCGACACGGCGCACGAGCCGCAGCGCGGGATTCGGGTCGCTAAGCCGCAATCGTGCGCGCAGCTGTGGCCGCGCACCAACCCAAGAGATGTCGCCACGGTCGGAATCGATGGTGGCTTCGGTAGTCGTTGTCATGATGCTAACCCGCAGGGCGAGGGCGATGTTGCCCTCGACGTATAGCGATGGCCTCAACCGCTATGAGGGCGACCACGGGTATCGTGATCGTGCCCTGTAGGTGCCGGTCTGTGCGGCCTTGGTCCGCTCGCGTCGGTGCCGCGGTTTGCGGCACTGTCGCCCGGCCGCTTGGATGGGGTAGGCCGCGGAACGCCCACGGGTCTGTTCGCGGCGCCGTAGTTCGCGAAGCCGAACCGGTGTCCGGATTGACTCGATCGCGCCGCTCGGCTGCGCGTCGAGATTTCCGACCAGAGCGGCATCCCGCCCCAGCTCGGGCCCGCTCGAGGGGCTGCGCGGGCGCCGTAGAAACAGCGACGAGCCGAAAGTAGCGGCTCGTCGGAATTGAACGTCGTCCTGTCGACGTGTTGTAGCGGTCATCAGGGTGCTAATGGCTTTGCCTTATGCTCGCGGCAGGACTCGGTGGCGGCGCCTTCGCAACGCTCTCGCAGCCGCACTTCGACGGCGAGCTCCTGGCGCGCATCGGCAAGCTGCCGGGTCAGGTTGTCGCAGCTCATTCGCGCTGTGCGCAGGTCGTGTCGGAGCTGCACCGCCTCGTACTCGAGCCGCTCGCGCAACTCGCCCGCGCGAGCAAGCTCGACGACCAGCTCGCCGATGCGCCGCTGCAACGGCCGCTTGGAGGTCTCTTCGCTTCGGCGCGTGTGCTCGCGCGCCGTCGCCCACACTTTCTGGATGAAGCCGTTGCCGAGAACGTGCACGGTGGGCGGTACGGCATCGTCCGCCCGCGGTCGGCCCTTCTCCTTGGCGCCCAGGTCCTCGAGATGAGCACGAATCGTCGAGTACGAGCCGCGTCCCAGCTCGCGCCGTACGTTGAGCGTCGTGACCGGGTGCCCGCCGGCTTTCAACGCAAGCCCGGCTTGCGCGACTTCATCGCGTGTGATGCCTCGTCGTGGCATGTCATGCCCTCAGTGGTGCGATCGGACTGATCGCATCACGTATAGCGATGCCGCTGGACCAGTACAGATCAGTGCAGCAGTTGTTACGTAACGTAATGATTCATAACGTTATCCTGTAACCGATGAGAGCTGCTTCGACGAGAATGGGAACCACCACGTCGAGGTAAAGGAAAGATCTCCATGAGATGTACTCGAGGGTTGGTCGCTGGCGGTGACGGTCGCAGTGGATTCATCATCGTCTGCGATTCCCGACTGGTTGCCGCCGCGTTCGTGGCGGCGACACAGTCCGGTGTGTCGTGGGCGGACTGGATGGAAGCTGCGATTCGCGATCGGCTCATTGTGGCCGAGCGCGCGGCGAGTTCGGCGCAGCGCGCCGAGGAGGTCGAGCGCTTCTGTGAGGTCGCGGAGCGCGATCCGCGGCAGTTGTCCACGCATCTGCAGCGGGTCTACCGGGCTGTGTCGGGCGTCGCCTGGGACTGGTACTGGTCGGTGCCACGCATGTCGGTCGAGCAGATTGAGCACGGCGGCTTACCGGAGGGCGAGGTCGCGCCGTTCCTCAATCGCCAGCGCGTCCTCGCTGCGTGGAGTTCGCTCACGCAAGGCGCTGGCTAAGCGCTTCGGCGATGACGGCGCGAGCTGGCTCAGGGCGTGCAGCCCTGACGGCGATCGCGCCGCCGGCATGGCCGTCGCGTGACGCGGCGGTCTCGCGCGGTTGATGCAATGCCAATGCCGCGCCGTGCGCGTTGCACGGCGCCGAGCGAGAGCGATTTTCCGGTCGCCCAGGCGTGTCGATAAGGAGAGTCCCATGCCGTTATGGTTGCCACCACCGGTGGGATGTGCGCCGGAAGTCGTCCTGGTGCGCTGGATGTTGATTCGGACCGAGCGCCACGAAGTTCATGCGGTCGGTTACAACGTCGACGACCGTGAGGGCCGCGTAAGCTCGCCGATCGTGCGCTTCGATCGCAGGCGGCGCCTTGCGACGACGCGGAGCGGCCGTATCTATCGACTCGACGGCGAAGCGGGGACGGATTCCGATGCGCGTTACGTATTTGACGCGTGGCGGCGCATCAATGGAGTAACGAGGTGGTCGGAGGTGACGGAAGACGTCTTCGTCAGAAGACCGGCTGGCCCGGCTGCCGGGCATGCCGCGGCGAGAGCGCGGCGACGTCGCACGAGCTCGTAGTGGCCGTGGCGCGACTCCTTGAAGACGCGGTAAACGAAAGTGTGTCGACGCACACGCGCTACGCCGTCGCCTGCCGTGCCTGTCAGATTTTCTGTGTGTGAGGCGATTTAGGTTTCACGCGGCGCTCGGCTTGAAGCGATCAGCGTACATGATCGCGAATTGATTCATGGCGGCCTTCCATTGTCGTGTCGGACGCG
>JAFEDF010000041.1 GCA_018241785.1 Pseudomonadota bacterium
ACCTCGAGCGCCCCGACGAGCGACGCGAGCACCGTGCGCGCCCAGCAGCACTCGTAGCCGCCCCATCCGTTGTTGACCGTCTTGCCGAGGCTCACGGCAACGGGGCGATACGGGAGGCGTTCGCCGTCGATTTCGATCGTCTCGCCGATGCGCGCGTGGTCGACGAACTCGCGCGCGATCGTCTCGATCGTCGTCGCGGGAACATCGCAGATCGCCTGCGCCCATTCGGGTGAATAGCCGGCGACATGGGCGACCAGCTTCGAGAACGCCGTCTCGCCGCGCGCGATGCCGTCGCCCAGCACCTCGCCGTCGGCGCCGATCTCGACCGCGTCGACGTCCCAGGCACCTTCGAGCGCCTCCACGGCCTCGGGCGCATCGGCGGTGCCGGGTGCATCGAAGGCAATTGCCGCGTTGCGCGACGTATCGAAAACGAGCGGCTTTCCCGTTCCGCGCTCGCGCAGGTAGTAGCCGTGCGGCCCGACGAGATAAGGCGACGCCGTGTGGCGTGCGAGGAAGGCGAGGTCGAGCCGCGTGCGCGCAATCCGGTGGAGGAGCACGTGGACGAGCGCGAACAGGAACGCGGCGTCGGTCTTCGGGCGGATCGGAACCCACTTCGCCGAGCACGCGCCGGTCACCGAGAGGTGCGGCTCCACCTGGATGCGCGTCATTCCGCGTGCGCGCGCTTCGGCGTGGCGGCGGATGCCGACGACTCCTCCGGACGCCTCGACGTTGGCGCCGCACGAGATGAGGTAATCGCAAAGCGGCGTGTCGGGCGAAACCGTGAACGCGCGGTGCCAGAGCTCTCCGTAGAGGTGCTCCGAGTGATAGCACTTGACGCCCTGCCCCGACCCGAAGCCGAGGTCGACGGGACCCCACGCCGACAGGAATGCAGGAAAGGTTCCCATGTACCACTGCGGCGTTCCACCGCCGCCGAAGCTCGCCGCGACGCGGGGATAGCCCGACTCATCGGTGAGGCCGCCGCTGCGCACGTGACGAAGCCGCGCGGCGATGAGCTCGAGCGCCTCGTCCCAGGAGATCGGCTCGAAGCGCGGGTCCTCGCCGCGCCCCTTGCGCGGGTTCGTGCGCTTCATCGGCGTGACGATCCGGTTCGGGTTGTAGGTCTTCTGCACGAGCCCGTAGGCCTTGACGCAGACCTTCCCCGCACCCGGATGAACCGCCGCGGCGGCGAAGTTCGGCTCGACCTCGGTGGCGACGCCGTCGACCTCGCGCACGCAGAGGAGATCGGGACCGGCGACGCATTGGTAGCAGTAGGTCGGCACGCGCCGCTCGCGCCCGGACCGGTGCGCAGCGCGCGTCGCGGCGTTCATCGGCTGCCCGCTCCCCGATGGGCCTTGGCGGCCAGCCGCTCGCGAGCGGCGTCGATCTCGATCACGTGCCGGCGATGCATGCCCCGGCAGATCGTGTCGACGCCGTCGTGGCCCTCGAACGCGAACGTGATCGCGCGCCCCTTCACCTCGATCACCGACACGCCGAGCTCGACCGTCATCCCGAGCGGTGTGGCCGCGAGGTGATCGAGCTCGACGCGCGTGCCGACCGAGTCCTGCCCCGGATCGAGGTGCGCGAGCAGGAGCTGGCGGCATGCCGACTCGACGTCGAGGACGAGCGAGGGCGTCGCGTAGATGCGCAGGCTCTCGCCGAGGAAGTCGATCGTGCGCGGCCGGTCGATTTCGAAGCGGGCCGTGCTCGCAATGCCCTGAACGAGTGAAGGCTTCATCGTGCAATCCCGAAAGGTGGTTCGACGCGATCGTCCGAAGAACGATCGTCGCGCGTTGCCGGACGCCTGCCGCCGGAGGGCGGGCTCGCTTGCGGCACGCAGCGCCCGCCGGCGAACGCCTCGTGCGCATCGCGGCGCAGCGTCCCGAGTGCCGCCTCGGACCCGGCAGAGGCGGCCTCGCGGTAGCGCGCGAAGATGCGCTCGTACGCGCTTCGCCCGGCGACCTGCGTGTCGCCGTAGCCGCGCACGAGCCGCGGAAGACGCGCGAGCTCGAGCGCTGCGCCCGGCGCATGCTCCGTTTCCGGCGCCAGCGCAGCGACCACGCCGTCGAGCCATGCTTCGATCGCACGCATTTCGCGGGCGTAGCGCAGCGACCACGGGCGCAGCGGGCGCAGCGCCGCGACCGCGCGCAGCACGAGCGTCCCGCCGAACGACGACGTCGGCCAGCTGAAGCCCTTGTGCGGGCGCCGCGGCGAGCGCCGGGCGCGCCGCTCGAGCCACGCACCGAGGGGTCTCGGCAGGATCGCTGCAATCTCGCCGGCACCCGGACTGAAGAAGTCGTCGACGCGAAGCGGCGCGCCGGGTCCGACGCCGGCCTCGCGACGGATGCGCTCGAAGCGCGACGCGCGCGTCTTCAGGTCGGCGACGCGGATGAGGTCGTCGTAGCGCATCCACGCAACGAGCCGCCTCGCGACTTCGCTCGTGACCGGCGATCGCGCGCCCGCGATCGCAACGTCGGGCTCGGCTCCATCGCCTGCGGATGCGGCGCCCGCCTCGGCCACCGCGACGCGCGCGAGCCGCGCGAGCATCAGACGGGCGTACGACGGGCCCTGGAAGTCGATGAGCGCCGCAACTCCCTGCCGGGCGAGCGCGCCGGCCTCCGCCGGGAGCGCGCCGATCGCAGCCTCGAGATCGGCCGAGACACGCAACGTGGGTGCGCGCCCCGGTGATGCAGCCGGAGCGTGCGTCGAGTCGGCAGCACGTGCGTCGGCGGCGCGTACCGCCGACGCAGCGTCGTCGAACGCGGCGAGGCTCGCCTGCGCGCCCGCCCCGCCAGCGCCGCCCGCGCCGAGGGCGCGGCGGCAGGCTTCGTCGTCGAAGGGCAGGACCCCCGCCCCGGCGAGCGCACCGAAGAGCGCCGCGCTGATCACGCTGCGGTGGCGTGCGCGGATCGCTTCGAGATCGAGCAGGACCGCACGCTTCGACAGCGCGCGCGCGGCGGAAACGGCGTGCGCGGCGTCGAAGCGGCCGTCGGCGCCGCTCATCTTCTCGAGCGTCGTGAGCTGGCGGTGGGTCGAGGCGACGATCGTCGTCAGCGCGGGCGAACTCATGCCGCGCTCGATCATTCGCGCCGCTTCGAGGAGCTCGCCGCCGACGAGGACGTCGACCTCGCCGGGTACCGGCGCCAGCGAAGGGATCCATCGCGGCAGGCGCACGGCAGGCGGGGCGAGTTCGACGTAGTAGGTCGTCGCGCCGGTCCGCTGCGAAACCCCCGGAATCGACGTCGCCTGCGCGCGCCATCCCGCCGAGCGCGCCGCTTCGACGAGCCAGCCGGACAGGACACCGCCGCCCTGCCCGCCGAGCGCCGCGATCGCGATGCGAAGCGGCGAGTCGCGTACTCCGGAGGCGACCGGTGCAGCGGGGGAGATGCGCGTACGATCGGGCACTACGCCGCCGCGGTCTTCGCGAGGCGCGCGACGCCGCGATCGCACGCTCGCCGCGAGCCTTTCGCGCCAGCGGCCGGCGAGCGTCGGAGCCGTCACGCTCTCGACGCGGTAGAACGACGGACACAGCGCCGCACTCTTCGCGAGCTCGCCGCAGAGGCCGCAGCCGACGCAGCTCGAGTCGATCGTCGTCACCGGCGCTGCTGCGAAAGGATCGGGTGCGGGCGCAACGGTGAGCGACGGACATCCCGAAAGGCGCACGCACGCGCGGTCGCCGTTGCAGACGTCGGGATCGATCCCATAGCGCACGCGGCGGGCGGGAACGACCCCGCGCGCGGCTGCCGCGCGGAGCCGGCGCTGGCGTTCGAGCTGGCACTCGCCGTCCGCAATCACGACCTTGAGGCCGGGCGCCGGCGTCGTGAACGCCTCGGTCAGCGTGCTGCGCATCCGCGCGACGTCGCCGCTCGCGATCGTTCTCACCCAGCCGACGCCGACTTCGCGCAGCACGCGCTCGATCGACGTATCCGACGCGGTCGTGCTCGCGCCGCCCGCCGCGTCACGGTACGCGGCTGCCGGCGTCGAGACGAGCTCCTGCGTCCCGGTCGCCGACGTGTAGCCGTTCTTGAAGACGAGGAGCACCGAGTCGCTGCCGTTCTTGACCGCCGAGGTGACGCCCGACAGGAAACCGTTGTGCCAGAAGCCCCCGTCACCGACGGTGGCGAGCGGCCGCCGCGCGCTCGCGGGCGCGACCGCCGCGGCGCTCGCGAGGCCGAGTCCGTAGCCGGTGATCGTGTTGCCGATCCGGAACGGCTCGAACATCGCGAACGAGTGGCAGCCGATGTCAGCGGCGACGTGCCGCGGACCGAGTTCGCGCTCGATCAGCTTCAGCGCGCTGAACACCGGGCGCTCGGGACAGCCGATGCAGAAACCGGGCGGGCGCAGCGGGACCGGCCCGCCAAGCAGTGCGCGCGCCTGGGCACGATTGGCTTCGACCCCGGCTCTCCACGCGTCGAGCGGCGCGAGACCGATCTCCGGCGCGAACTCGGCGACGAATGCCGCGAGGCCCTGCGCGATGCGCTCGGTCGTGTACTCGCCCGCAGCGCCCATCGCGGCCTTGCCGCGCACCGCACACGGCTCGCCGTCGTTCGCGAGCATCGCCGCGAGCTCGAACTCGATGAACTCAGGGTATCCCTCCTCGAGCACCAGCACGGCGCGCCGGCCGTGGGCGAACGCGACGATCTCGCCGGGGACGAGCGGGTAGGTCGCGTTGAGCACGAGCACGCCGATCCGCGGGCGGCCGTGCACGCCGTCGAGACCGGCGAGGGCGAACGCCTGTACGAGCGCGTTGTAGAGGCCGCCCTGGACGACGATTCCGATCGAGGCGACGTCGCCTTCGAAGACTTCGTTGACCATGCGCTCGGCGATGAAGCGGCGCGCTGCGGGCAGCCGCCGCTCCACCTTGTCGCGCTCGTGCGCGAACGTATGCGGCGGGTGCGACATCGTCCGCGGGTCGTGCGCCGCCGGGGCAAGCGGGTCGCGGCCGGCGCCGTGCGGGGCGGCGACGTTGTCGCGGCAGACGAAGCTCCCCAGAAGGTGGCAGGCGCGGATCCTCAGCGCGAGGAGCACCGGAGTGCCTGCCGCCTCCGCGAGCTCGAAGCCCAGCTGGACGAGATCGGTGATCTTCGTGAGGTCGGGCCGCGGATCGAGAAGCGGCAGCGACGACTTCATCGCGAACGCATGCGTGCGCTCCTGCACGACGCTCGACCCCTCACCGTAGTCCTCGCCGACGATCACGAGCGCACCACCCTGCACGCCCGGAGAAGCGATGTTGGAGAGGGCGTCGGCGGCGACGTTGCTGCCGACGATCGATTTCCACGTCACGGCGCCGCGGAGCGGATAGTCGACCGACGCTGCGAGGAGCGCGCAGGCAGCGGCCTCGTTGGTGCACGGCTCGACGTGCACGCCCAGCGTCGCGAGGTAGGGCCGCGCCTCGACCATTACGTCGAGCAGCTGCGACACCGGCGAGCCCTGGTAGCCGCCGACGTACGACACTCCCGACTGGAGCAGCGCCTTCGCGACGGCGACGACACCCTCGCCGCGGAACACTTCGCCGGCACCCATCGCCAGCGACGCCACCTCGCGCTCGAACGAACGCTCCACGCGGCACCTCGCCATGACTCGCAACCGTTGCGCAACGATTCTCGGCGCCGGCTGCGGCTGCGGCCTTGAGGCAGATCAAGCGTGCGGGCGCGGATGCCCGTTGATCGGTGTCAAGGCGCACGGCGCGTGCTGCGCGCAGCGTTTCGCCGTGAGGTGCCGGAATCGCGGCGGAGGGCAGAGACGATGCAGCTCGAAGGGAGAACGGCGCTCGTGACCGGCGCCGCGCAGGGGATCGGCGCCGCCGTCGCGCGAGCGTTCGCGGCGGCGGGAGCAAGGGTATGCATCGCCGACATCGATGCAGCGCGTGCGCAGGCGCTTTCAGACGATCTCCATGCGGGCGGGGCCGAGGCGATCGCGCTCGGCTGCGACGTGGCGGCCATCGCGAGCGTCGACGCCGCAGTCGCGCGCGCGACGGCGTGCTTCGGCGCAATCGACATCCTCGTCAACAACGCGGGCGTGACGCGTCCGGCGATGCTCGAGCGGATGACCCACGCACAGTGGCATGACGTGATCAGCGTCAACCTCGGCGGGGCCTTCAACTGCCTGCGCGCAGTGGTGCCGGGGATGATCGAGCGCCGCCGCGGCCGCATCGTGAACGTGACCTCGGTCGCCGGGCTGCTCGGCACGATCGGGCAGGTGAATTACAGCGCGGCGAAGGCAGGTATCGTGGGCCTCACGCTGTCGGCCGCACGCGAGCTTGCGCGCTACGCGATCACGGTGAACGCGGTCGCTCCGGCCGCCGCGACGCCGATGACCGAGACGGTGCGCACCGATCCGCGTTTTCGCGAGCGCTACCTCGAGCGCATTCCGCTCGGCCGCTGGGCCGACCCCGCCGAGATCGCCCCGGTGTTCGTCTTTCTCGCCTCGGACGCCGCGAGCTACGTCACCGGACAGGTCCTCGGCGCCGACGGAGGCATGACGATTCGCTGAAGCGTGTCGGGGCGCGTCGTGTACCATCGGGCGCGGCACCGGGCGGTCCCGCCGCGCGGGGCCGCATCCCGCTTCCCGGCATGCTCTACGGCGACCTCAGGCTCCTCCACGAAACCGCTGCAGCGATCTCGATCGCCGGATTCGTCGCGCGCGGATGGGCGAAGTTCACCGGTGCAGGCTGGGTCGCGCACCGCGCGGTGAAGATCCTTCCGCACGTCGTCGACACGATCCTGCTCGCGTCGGCGATCGCGCTCGCGTGGCTGCTCCGGCTGTCACCGCTCGCGGCGCCCTGGCTCGCAGCGAAGATCGTCGGACTCGTCGCCTACATCGTGCTCGGCATGGTTGCGCTGCGCGTCGGCCGCACGCGCGGCGTGCGCGCGGCCGCCTTCGCCGCGGCGATCGTGACCTTCGCCTACATCGTGTCGGTCGCGTTCACCAAGGATCCACGCGGCTTCCTCGTCCTGCTCTCCCCCTGACGAGGCGCCGCGCGGCGCGCTTGCTGCCGGTTAGGGACGCCCGGCAAGTTAGGGACGCTCGGCAAGGCCGGGAGGAACGCCATTTCGAGATGCCCCACCGCCACCCGGTGCGGCGGATCGCCGACCTCGGATCCGTTCCGGCCTTGCCGAGCGTCCCTAACTTGCCGGGCGTCCCTAAGCGGGAGCAAGCGCGC
>JAFEDF010000042.1 GCA_018241785.1 Pseudomonadota bacterium
ACCGTGACGCGCGAGTTCGGCTGCGGAACGCAGCCGGTGTTTGAGCCCGTCACGGTACCGCGCTCCCTCGGCCTTCGCGGTCGAACTCGCGCGCCGGAGCATTCCCACCGCTTCCCACCGCTTCCCGGCGCGGCCGATCGCTGAAACAGGGGCCGTTCCCGTTTCGCACAGCTTCCTTAGTCGGCATCGGCGCGAAGCTTCGCATACGAGCCGGGGGCATCCTCGAGCACGGCGAGCCTGCCCTTGCCGGGCACGCGCGCGGGCACTTCGCGGCCGAGCTCGCCCTCGATCCACCGGCGCCAGTCGAGCCACCACGAACCCTCGTGCTGGTCGGCAGCGGCGAGCCACGCGTCGGCCGACGCGGCATCGGCGGTGTTGGTCCAGTAGCCGTATTTCTTCGCCGCCGGCGGATTGATCATGCCGGCGATGTGCCCCGATCCCGACAGCACGAAGCGCGACTGACCTTTCATGAGCCGCGGCCCGAGCCAGGTGGTCTTCCACGGCGCGATGTGGTCCTCGATCGCCGACACGAAATAGGTCGGGACGGTCACCTTCGAGAGGTCGATCGGCACTCCGGCGAGCGTGATCCCGCCGGGCTCGCGCAGCCGGTTTTTCAGGTACATGTTGCGCAGGTAGAAGCTGTGCATCTTCGCCGGCATCCGCGTCGAGTCGACGTTCCAGTGCAGCAGGTCGAACGGGAACGGGTCGCGGCCGAGCAGGTAGTTGTTGATCACGAACGACCAGATGAGGTCGTTCGCGCGCAGCGAATTGAACGTGTTCGCCATCTCGCTGCCTTCGAGATAGCCGCGCTCCTTCATCCTCTTCTCGAGCGAGCCGATGCGCTCCTCGTCGATGAACACCTCGAGCTCGCCGGGTGCGCTGAAATCGATCAGCGCCGTCATGAAGGTGGCGCTCGCGATCCGCTTCTGCTTCTTCGCGGCGAGCCAGCCGAGCGTAGCGGCGAGGAGCGTCCCGCCGAGGCAGTAGCCGACGACGTTCGCGTCGGCCTCGCCGGTCGCCTTCTCGATCGCGTCGAGCGCCGCGAGCGGGCCGTCGGCGAGGTAGTCCTCGAAGTCCTTGTGCGCGAGGCGGGCGTCGGGGTTCACCCACGAGATCACGAACACCGTGAGGCCCTCGCCGACCGCCCAGCGGATGAACGAGTTCTTCTCGCGCAGGTCGAGGATGTAGTACTTGTTGATCCACGGCGGAATGATCAGCAGCGGGCGCTTCCACTGCTTCTTCGTCGCGGGCTCGTACTGGATGAGCTGCATCAGCTCGTTCTGGAACACGACCTTGCCCGGCGTCGTGGCGATGTTGACGCCGAGCTCGAAGGCCTTCGAGTCGGTCATCGAGATCCTGAGCTGGCCGTTGCCGCGCTCGATGTCGTCGAGCAGATGGTTGAGCCCGCGCACCAGGTTCTGGCCGCCGCTCGCCACCGTCTCGCGGAACACCTCCGGGTTGGTGAGCGCGAAGTTGGACGGCGCCAGCGCGTCGATGTACTGGCGCGTGAAGAAATCGATCCGCTTCCTCGCGTGCTCGGGAATGCCTTCGACGCTCGCCACCTGCGAGTGCAGCCACCGCGCGGCGATCAGGTAGGACTGCTTGACGTAGTCGAACAGCACGTGCTCCTGCCAGCCGGCATCCTTGAAGCGCTTGTCGCCCTTGGCGGGCTCCGCCACCGGGACCGCCGGGGCGCCGAGCATGCGCAGCATCGACGATTGCCACAGCGACATGTAGTCGCGCCACAGGCCGAGCTGGGCCTCGGCGAGCCGCGCCGGGTTGGCGAGCATCTTCGACGTGAGCTCCATGAACGCCTTGCCGACGCCGAGCTCGTCGCTCGGCACCGCCGCGCGCTGCCCCGCGTTGCGCGCCGCGAACTCGCCGATCAGCTTGGCGCTCTTCTCGGCTGCGGTCGCGAGCGATTCGGCGAAGGCGATCGGGTCGTAGGTCGACCCCGGCGCCGCGGAGTGGCCCGCGGTGGCCGGCTGCGACCCCTCCTTCGGCGCGGGTTGCGGCGGTTCCGGTGGTGCGCTGCGGCGGGAACGTGCCTGGCTGGAGCGGGGAGTCGCGCTGGGACTGGTCATCGGAGGAGGAGTCGAGGTCGGCGGGGACAGTCGTGCATTCTACGCGGCGAAGCGGATCGCTCCGTCGGCGGCGACGAGGCGCTCGGCGCGGCCGATTTGCCACAGGTGATTGAGGTGGGCAATCGCTTCTCCCATCGCGAAGAAGCGCTGCTGCAGGTCGAGCGTGCGCCGGAACAGGACCGGGATCACGTCTTCGGCCGACTGCGGTGCCGCGGCTGCAGCGAGCGCGGCAGACAACTCGTCGAGGCGCAACCGATGATGCTCGCCGAGCGCGCCGACGCGGTCGCCGATCCCGCGGAATGGGACCCCGTGCGAAGGCAGCACCAGCGTGTCGGCGGGCAGCGCCTCGAAGCGCGCGATCGAAGCGAGGAAGCGCGCCACCGGGTCGGCATCGGGCTCGCCCGCCCAGACCGAGACGTTGGTCGAGATCCGCGGCAGCAGCATGTCCCCGGAAATGAGCAGCGCCGCGTCCGTGCAGGCGAGGGCCGCATGCTCGGGCGAGTGCCCGTAGCCCGCGACGACGCGCCAGGCGCGGCCGGCGAGTGCGAGTTCGTCGCCGTCGACGATGCGCTCGAACGTGTGCGGCGCCTCGGGGACGCCGCGATGGTACTGGTTGCCGCGCGCGGCGAGTGCCGCGAGATGCTCGCCGCTCATCCCGTGGCGGGCGAAGAGCCCGCCGGCATCCGCCGGACCGAGCCCGGCGGCGCCGGCGATCATCGCGTGCGCGGCCATGAACTCCGCATAGGTCATCGTGACCTTCGAGCCGAAGTGCGAGGCGAGCCACTCTGCGTTGCCGAGGTGGTCAGGGTGGCAGTGCGTCGCGACGATGCGCACGGTCTTCGCGCCGGCGAGGGCACCGCTGAAATGGCGCGACCAGATCTCGCGCGTGACGGTGTCGCCGTAACCGCAGTCGACGAGCGCGACGTCGCCGCCGTCGCGAAGCAGCCAGAGGTTCACGTGATCGAGCGCGAACGGCAGCGGCATGCGCAGCCAGAGCACGCCCGGCGCGACCTCGACGACCCGCCCGGGGGCAGGCGGCGCGGTCGGCAGCAGGTCCATGGCGCTATGGTATCGTGACAGACGAACCGCGCGCGCCGCGCGGCGCGCGATCCCGCCGCGCGAGCGGGCCGACTTCCGGGACGGCACCCTCGAACGCCATGCCTGCAAGACCTCGCACCATCCACGCATCGTCGCCGCGTGCGGCGACCTACTCGATCTCACAGCTTGCGCGCGAGTTCGCGCTCACCACGCGGGCGATCCGCTTCTACGAGGACAGCGGACTCATCGCGCCGGCACGGGCCGGGCGCGCGCGCGTCTACGGCGAACGCGAACGCGTGCGCATCAAGCTGATCCTGCGAGGCAAGCGCCTCGGCCTTGCGCTCTCGGAGATCGGCGAGCTCCTCGATCTCTACGAAGTGCGGCGCAACGAGCGCGCACAGCTCGCAGCGTTCCTCGAGCTCCTCGCCGAGCGCCGGCGCAGGCTGCTGCAGCAGCGCGAGGACATCGAGATCGTGCTCTCCGAGATCGAAGGCATCGAGCGCGAGTGCCGGCGGCGCCTCGCGGGTGCAGCTTCTGGCGCCGGAGTCCCGGCGTCTGGTTGACGTTTACGTAAACGTAATGTCACAATCGCGCCTGGAGACGGAAGCGATGACGGGGCAGGCACGCTTCGAGCCGGCGTTTGCCGGATATGCCGCGCGCGTGCGCGAGAGTTTCGCGAAGCAGGGCGCGATGGCGCTCGTCGGCGCCGTGCTCGACGCGGTCGGCCCCGGCGGGTGCTCGATCTCGCTCGTTCCGCGCGAAGCGCTGTCGCAACAGCACGGCTACGTCCACGCCGGGATCGTCGCGACGATCGTCGACTCGGCGGGCGGATACGCGGCTTACACGCTCGTTCCGGAGGACAGCACGGTGCTGACGGTCGAGTTCAAGCTGAACCTGCTCGCCCCCGCGACGGGTGAGCGGGTGGTCGCCGACGGCTCGGTCGTCAAGGCGGGGCGCACGCTGGTCGTCACCCGCGGCGAAGTCCACGCCGAGCGCGCCGGGACGCGCACGCTCGTCGCCCTCATGCAGCAGACGATCATGGTGTTGCGCGGCCGGGCCGAGGCCTGATCCCGTCCAACCGTACTCCGGGGAACGCGATGAAGAGCTGGCCCTCCCTCGAATTCGATCTCGGCGAGACGATCGACATGTTGCGCGAGTCGGTGCATGCGTTCGCGGCCGCCGAGATCGCTCCGCGCGCGGCGGCGATCGACCGAGACAACGCGTTTCCATCGGACCTCTGGCGAAAGCTCGGCGACATGGGGCTCCTCGGCATCACCGTCGAGGAGGCACAGGGCGGCGCCGGGCTCGGCTACCTCGCCCACATCGTCGCGATGGAGGAGATCTCGCGTGCGTCGGCGGCGGTGGGCCTCTCCTACGGCGCGCACTCGAATCTCTGCGTCAACCAGATCCGCCGCAACGGCTCGGATGCGCAGCGCACGAAATACCTGCCGAAGCTCATCTCGGGCGAGCACGTCGGCGCGCTCGCGATGAGCGAGCCCGGATCGGGCTCGGACGTCGTCTCGATGCGGCTTCGCGCCGAGCGCCGGAGCGGCGGCTGGGCGCTCACCGGCAACAAGATGTGGATCACCAACGGCCCCGACGCCGACACCCTCGTCGTCTACGCGAAGACCGACCCCGCCGCGGGGCCGCGGGGCATCACCGCGTTCATCGTCGAGAAGGGAATGAAGGGCTTCTCGACCGCGCAGAAGCTCGACAAGCTCGGCATGCGCGGCTCGAACACCTGCGAGCTCGTCTTCGACGACTGCCTGGTCCCCGAGGCGAACGTGCTCGGCGCGGTCGGGCGCGGCGTCAACGTGCTGATGAGCGGGCTCGACTACGAGCGCGCGGTGCTCGCCGGCGGCTCGCTCGGCATCATGGCGGCGTGCCTCGATGCGGTGCTGCCTTACCTGCACGAGCGCAGCCAGTTCGGGCAGCCGATCGGCGAGTTCCAGCTGATGCAGGGCAAGCTCGCCGACATGTACACGACGATGAACGCCTGCCGCGCCTACGTCTACGCGGTCGGCCGGGCCTGCGATCGCGGCGAGACGACGCGCAAGGATGCCGCCGGAGCGATTCTCTACGCCGCCGAGAAGGCGACGTGGATGGCGGGCGAGGCGATCCAGTGCCTCGGCGGCAACGGCTACATCAACGAGTTCCCCACCGGGCGCCTGTGGCGCGACGCCAAGCTCTATGAGATCGGCGCCGGCACCTCGGAGATCCGCCGCATGCTGATCGGGCGTGAACTCTTCGACCAGACGAAATGAGCGAGGTCACACGATGAACAGCGATCCGATCGTCATCGCCGGTGCGGCGCGTACGCCGATCGGCGGCTTCCAGGGCGTGTTCGCGCCGCTCGCCGCGAGCGAACTCGGCGCGGTCGCGATCAGGGCTGCGGTCGAGCGCGCGGGGGTCGCACCCGCCGACGTCGGCAAGACGATCTTCGGCTGCGTGCTGCCTGCGGGCCAGGGACAGGCGCCGGCACGGCAGGCGTCGCTCAAGGCGGGCCTGCCGCTCGCCACCGGGTGCACGACGGTCAACAAGATGTGCGGCTCGGCGATGGAGGCCGCGATCCTCGCGCACGACGCCCTTCTCGCGGGCTCGGTCGACATCGTCGTCGCGGGCGGCATGGAGAGCATGACCAACGCGCCCTACCTGATGCCGAAGGCCCGCGCCGGCTACCGGATGGGTCATCAGACGGTCTACGACCACATGTTCCAGGACGGCCTCGAGGACGCCTACGACAAGGGGCGGCTGATGGGCACCTTCGCCGAGGATTGCGCCGCGAGCTTCCATTTCACGCGCGAGGCGCAAGACGAGTTCGCGCGCGCCTCGCTCGCGCGTGCGCTCGCGGCGAACCAGGACGGCACCTTCGCGTGGGAGATGGCGCCGGTCACCGTCACCGGCCGCAAGGGCGAGTTGCGCGTCGACCAGGACGAGCAGCCGGCGAAAGCCGCTCCGGAGAAGATCGCGACGCTGAAGCCGGCATTTCGCAAGGACGGGACGGTGACGGCGGCGAACTCGAGCTCGATCTCGGACGGCGCAGCGGCGCTCGTGCTGATGCGCCGCTCGACCGCCGCGGCGCGCGGCATCGTGCCGCTCGCGACGATCGTCGCGCACGCGACGCATTCGCAGGAGCCGGCGCTCTTCACCACCGCCCCGGTGGGTGCGATCGAGAAGCTCTACCGCAAGGCCGGCTGGTCGACCCGCGACGTCGACCTTTTCGAGATCAACGAGGCCTTCGCCGTCGTGGCGATGGCGGCGATGAAGGAGCACGGCATCGCGCATGACCGCGTGAACGTCCACGGCGGAGCGTGCGCGCTCGGCCACCCGATCGGCGCGTCGGGCGCGCGCATCGTGGTGACGCTGCTCGGCGCGCTGAGGAAGCACGGCGGGAGGCGCGGCGTCGCGGCGCTGTGCATCGGCGGCGGCGAGGCGACGGCGCTCGCGGTCGAACTCGCGCGCTGAACGCAGTCGCGACCGCGATGAGCCGAACCGCGCTGCCGCCGTTCCCCATCGTCGTCGGCTGCCCGCGCTCGGGGACGTCGCTCCTCGCCGTCATGCTCGACAGCCATCCGGGCCTTGCGATCCCGCCGGAGACGGCGTTCCTGAAGTACCTGCCAGGGATTTCCGGCGACGTCGAGTCGCTGCGCCGCCGTTTCGTCGAGCTCGTCACGGCCGATCGCACGCCTCTCTCCAACTGGTCGGACTTCGGTCTCGATCGCGAAGCGTTCGAGGCGCGCATCGCAGCGGTCGCCCCGTTCACGCTCGCCGGCGCCGCGCGGGCGTTCTATGCGATGTACGCCGAGGCACAGGGCAAGCATCGCTCGGGGGAGAAGACCCCCGACAACATCTTCGTCATGCGCGAACTCGCGGCGCTGATGCCCGAGATCCACTATCTGCACGTGATCCGAGACCCGCGCGATACGGTGCTGTCGTGGCGCAAGACCTGGTTCGCGCCGAGCCAGGACTGCGCTGCGCTCGGTGCCGCGTGGCAGCAGCACGTCGCCATCGGCCGCACCGCGGGCGCGGCGGTTGCGCACTACCACGAGCTTCGCTACGAGGACCTCGTCTTGCATCCCGAAGTCGAGCTGCCGCGCATCTGCGCGTTCCTCGAGCTCGAGTATTCGCCGCGGATGCTCGATTTCACCGCGCAGGGTGCGGCACGCATCGCGCGCCTCAAGGGGCGCAGGCATGTGAGCGGACGCATGGTCGAGCGCGAGGACCGCACGCGCATCCACGAGAGGCTCGTGCTCCCCCCGCAGCGCGACCGTATCGGCGTCTGGCGGCGCGAGATGTCGGCTGCCGACCGCGCGGCGGTCGAGCTTGCGGCGGGACCGCTCCTCGCCTCTCTCGGGTATTCGCGATGATCCCGCTTTCGACCTGGCTCCTCTTCTGCGTCGCGGCAGTCGCGCTCGCCGTCACGCCGGGGCCGAACATGCTCTACCTCGTCTCGCGCACGCTCGTGCAGGGCCGCCGGGCGGGCATCGTGTCGCTCGCCGGTACGGCAAGCGGGATGCTGGCGCACATTCTCGCGGCCGCGCTCGGGTTGTCGGCGATCCTCGCCGCGGTGCCGGTCGCCTTCGACGCCGTGCGCATCGCCGGCGCTGCGTACCTGCTGTGGATCGCGTGGCGGATGTGGCGCGAGCCGGCCGCCGGCCAGGCGGGCACGTTGCCGCCGTTCCCCACGTCGAAGCTCTACCGCAGCGGTGCGCTCACCAGCATCCTCAATCCCAAGGTCGCCCTGTTCCAGCTCGCGCTCTTTCCGCAGTTCGTCGATCCGGCGCACGGCAGCGTGCTCGCGCAGAGCCTCGTTCTCGGCGCGACCCAACTCGTGATCGTCGTCGTGTTCGATGGATGCTGCGTGCTCGCCGCGGGAACGCTGCGCCGGTTCTTCAGCGGAAGGCCGGGCTTCGGACGCTGGTCGAAGCGCGCGCTCGCCGGAGTGTTCGCAGCACTCGCTCTACGCCTCGCGCTGATCGGGTCGATCGGCTCGGAACCCTGACCCGCGCGCGTGCTGCGGCCCGCCACAGCCGATCCCCTGTCCCCAGTCACCTCCCGAGCGCGATGCTCCTCAACGACGAACAGCGCCAGATCCGCGACACGCTGCGAAGCTTCGCCCGCGAGCACCTCGCACCCCACGCGGCGCAATGGGACCGCGAGCATCGCTTTCCGCGCGAGGCGCTTGCCATGCTGGGCGAACTCGGCGTCATGGGGGCGGTGGTACCCGAGGAGTTCGGCGGCGCCGGGCTCGACTACCTCACGCTCGCCGTCGCGCTCGAGGAGATCGCCGCCGGCGACGGCGCGACGTCGACGATTGTCGCCGTGCAGAACTCGGTCGTATGCGGGCCGCTCGCGGGGTTCGGCAGCGAAGCGCAGAAGCGGCGCTGGCTGACCCCGCTCGCGCGAGGCGAGCTCCTCGGCTGCTTCTGCCTCACCGAGCCGCACACCGGCTCGGACGCCGCGTCGATCGCCACACGCGCCGGGCGGAGCGGTACGGGCTGGATGCTGAACGGCGTCAAGCAGTTCATCACCACCGGGGCGAACGCCGACGTCGCCGTGGTGTTCGCGGTCACCGACCGCAGTGCGGGCAAGCACGGCATCTCGGCGTTCGTCGTCGACACGAAATCGCCGGGCTATAACGTCACCCGGATCGAGGAGAAACTCGGGCAGCGCGCGTCCGACACCGCTCAGATCACCTTCGAGCGCTGCGAGATCGGCGGCGACTGCCTGCTCGGGCGCGAGGGCGATGGCTACCGGATCGCGCTCGCCAATCTCGAGGCGGGGCGCATCGGCATCGCCGCGCAGGCGGTGGGCATGGCGCGCGCGGCGCTCGAAGCGGCCCTCGCCTATGCGCGGGAGAGGACCGCGTTCGGCCAGCCGATCGCGCAGCACCAGGCAGTAGCCTTCAGGCTCGCCGACATGGCGACCGAGGTCGAGGTTGCGCGGCAGATGGTGTGGCACGCGGCGAGCCTCAGGGACGCCGGCCTGCCGTGCCTCAAGGAGGCGTCGATGGCGAAGCTCTTCGCAACCGAGATGGCCGAGCGCGTCGCTTCGGCGGCGCTGCAGGTTCACGGCGGCTACGGCTACGTCACCGACTTCCCGGTCGAACGGATCTATCGCGACGTTCGCGTGTGCCAGATCTACGAGGGAACGAGCGATATCCAGCGGCTCGTCATCGGCCGTGCGATCGCCGGATGAAGCGCGCGGCGAATCGCAGCGGTGAACCCGGCGGAGCGCCCGATGCCGGCAGGGCGGACGCCGGCCCATCCGGCGGCGGCAGGCGCGCGTTCCCGCCCCCGTTCAGCGTCGGGCAGCGCTTCGCCCGTCGCGCGACCTTCGACGCCGATTCGATCAGCCGCTTCGCCAGCGCCTGCGGCGACGGCAATCCGCTGCACCACGACGAGGCGGCCGCGAACGCCGGCCCGTTCGGCGGGCTGATCGCGAGCGGACCCCACGTCGCGGGACTGATGATGGGACTCGACGCAACGTCGCTGTCGCAGGGCCACGTGGCGCTCGGGCTCGGCTTCACGTTCCGCTTCGCGAGGGCCATCCCCGCCGGCGCCACGCTGACGCTCGAATGGACCGTCACTGCGGTACAGTGGAAGCCTTCGCTCGACGGGTACGTCGTCGGCGTCGCCGGCCGGGCGGTCGACGACGCGGGCTGCGAATACGTGACGGCGACCGGCAGCAACCTGATTCGCGATTGACCGCAAGGGGACGCACGAGCCGCCATGGACAGCAACGGAGACGTCGACTTCCATTTCGATTTCTCGTCGCCGTACGGTTATCTCGGCTCGGAACTCGTCGAGGGCCTTGCGGCGCGGCACGGGCGGCGCGTTCGCTGGCGGCCGATGCTCCTCGGCGTCGTGTTCAAGTCGACCGGAGCCGTTCCCCTGACGTCGGTGCCGGTCAAGGGTGACTACAGCCGCCGCGACTTCGCGCGCAGTGCACGCTTCCACGGCGTACCGTTTGCGATGCCGTCGAGGTTTCCGATCCCGACCCAGGCTGCCGCGCGGATCGTCCTCTGGCAGCGCGATCGCGGAAGCGACCCGGCGCCGGTCGTGCACGCGCTCTATCGCGCCTACTTCCGCGACGGCCGCGACATCTCGAGCCCGGACGTCGCTGCCGACGTCGCGGCCGAGAGCGGGCTCGCCCGCGCGGAGGCGCGCGCCGCAGTCGACGACGCTGCGGTGAAGGAGGCGCTGAAGCGCGAGAACGACGCCGCACTCGCGGCAGGCGTGTTCGGCTCGCCTTTCGTGTTCGTCGGCGGCGAGCCGTTCTGGGGCGTCGACCGGTTCGAGCAGGTCGAGCGCTGGCTCGCCCGCGGGGGATTCTGAGGATCGCCTCGTGACGGTGATCGAATCGAGGCTCTCGTCGCGCGACCCTGCGTTCGCCGTCAACCGCGACGCAATGGCCTCGCTCGTCGAAGACCTGCGTTCGAAGGTCGCCGTGATCGAGCGGGGCGGCGGCGAGTCGGCGCGCGCGCGCCACCTCGCTCGCGGCAAGCTCTTGCCGCGCGAGCGCGTGCGCTGCCTGCTCGATCCGGGCAGCCCGTTCCTCGAGCTGTCGCAGCTCGCCGCGTGGGACATGTACGACGACAACATCGCGTCGGCGGGCATCATCACCGGGATCGGGCGCGTCGCCGGACGCGAATGCGTCGTCGTCTGCAACGACGCGACGGTGAAGGGCGGCACCTATTTCCCGATGACCGTCAAGAAGCACCTGCGCGCGCAGGAGATCGCCCGCGAGAACGGCCTGCCGTGCATCTACCTCGTCGACTCGGGCGGGGCGAACCTCCCGAACCACACCGAGGTCTTTCCCGACCGTGACCATTTCGGGCGCATCTTCTACAACCAGGCGACGCTGTCGGCCGAGGGCATCGCGCAGATCGCCGTCGTGATGGGCTCGTGCACGGCGGGGGGCGCCTACGTTCCGGCGATGTCGGACGAGTCGATCATCGTGCGCGGGGAGGGAACGATCTTTCTCGGCGGCCCGCCGCTCGTCAAGGCTGCCACCGGCGAGATCGTTTCCGCCGAGGAGCTCGGCGGCGCCGACGTGCATACGCGCGTTTCGGGAGTCGCCGATCACTTCGCGCAGAACGATCACCACGCGCTTGCGATCGCGCGCCGGATCGTCGCCAACCTCAACCGAAGGAAGAACACAGCGCTCGACGTCGCGGAGCCGGCGCCGCCGCGCTACCCGGCCGAGGAGCTCTACGGAGTCATCAACGCCGACATCCGCAAGCCCTACGACGTCCGCGAGGTGATCGCGCGCATCGTCGACGATTCGGCCCTCGACGAATTCAAGGCGCGCTACGGGACCACGCTCGTCACCGGGTTCGCGCGTCTGCACGGCTACCCGGTCGGCGTCGTCGCCAACAACGGCGTGCTGTTCTCCGAGTCGGCGCAGAAGGGCGCGCACTTCATCGAGCTCTGCTGCCAGCGCGGCATACCGCTCGTGTTCCTGCAGAACATCACCGGGTTCATGGTCGGCAGGAAGTACGAGGCCGGCGGCATCGCGAAGGACGGCGCCAAGATGGTCACCGCGGTGTCGTGCGCCGCAGTGCCGAAGTTCACCGTCATCATCGGCGGCAGCTACGGCGCGGGCAACTACGGGATGTGCGGCAGGGCGTTCAACCCGCGCTTCCTCTGGATGTGGCCGAATGCGAGGATCTCGGTGATGGGCGGCGAGCAGGCCGCGACGGTGCTCGCCACGGTGAAGCGCGACGCGATCGAGGCGCGCGGCGGAAGCTGGAGTGCCGGCGACGAGGAAGCGTTCAAGGCGCCGATCCGCGCACAGTACGAGCACGAAGGTCACCCCTATTACGCGAGCGCGCGGCTGTGGGACGACGGCGTCATCGACCCCGCCGACACGCGGCGCGTGCTGGCGCTCGCGATCTCGGCTGCGCAGAATCGCCCGGTCGGGCCGACTCGCTTCGGCGTGTTCCGGATGTGAGCGCGGCGATGAAGATGCCGATGAACGCAGCAACCGGCACGCCGCGCCGCCGGCCGCGCGCGGCGGCGGCGCGATGAGCGAGTCGTGCACGCTGGACGTGGCAGACGGCGTCGCGACGCTGAGCCTCGCGCGGCCCGAAGTCCACAACGCGTTCGACGAGACGCTGATCGCGAAGCTTGCGGCACACCTCGCGGAACTCGATGCGGATCCCGGCGTGCGCGTCGTCGTGCTCGCGGGCCAGGGCAGGAGCTTCTGCGCCGGCGCCGATCTCGGCTGGATGCGCCGAATGGCGGCATTCGGTCGTACCGAGAATCTCGCCGACGCGCAAGCGCTCGCCGCGATGCTGCGTGCGCTCGCCACGCTCGCGAAGCCGACGATCGCACGCGTCCACGGCGCGGCGTTCGGCGGTGGTGTCGGGCTCGTCGCCGCCTGCGACATCGCGGTCGGCGCCGACACCGCGCAATTTGCGCTGTCCGAAGCCCGGCTCGGGCTCATTCCCGCGACGATTTCGCCCTACGTGATCGAAGCGATCGGCGCGCGCGCCGCACGACGGTATTTCCTCACCGCCGAGCGCTTCACGGCGGCCGAGGCGCAGCGGATCGGCCTCCTGCACGAGGCCGTTGCAGCCGATGCGCTTGATGCGCGGATTGCGGCGATCGTCGCGCTGCTCGTGGAGGCGGGGCCCGCCGCGCAGCGCGAATCGAAGCGGCTCGTCCGCGACGTCGCGGGACGGCCGGTCGATGCCGGGGTGATCGCCACGACCGCGGAGCGGATCGCCGACGTCCGCGCATCAAGCGAGGGGCGCGAAGGCGTCGCCGCGTTCCTCGCAAGGCGCAGGCCTGAGTGGATCGCGAGCCGGGAGTGATTCGATGCACGCTTGGGCGCAGCTCGACACCTGGCAATTGATGACGATCGCGGCCGCGCTCGGCTTCGCGAGCGGGCTGCGCCTCTACGCGGTGCTGTTCATCGTCGGTGCCGCCGGCTCGCTCGGCTGGGTGCCGCTGCCGCCGGGCCTCGAGGTGCTCGCGCACCCGCTCGTGCTCGCCGCGTCGGGATTCATGTGTGCGGTCGAGTTCTTCGCCGACAAGATCCCCGCGGTCGACACGCTGTGGGACGCGATCCACACGCTGATCCGCATCCCGGCTGGTGCCGCGCTTGCCGCGGGCGTGTTCGGCGACCAATCGCCTGCGGCGCTGACGCTCGCCGCGGCGATCCTCGGCGGCACCCTCGCCGCCGGGAGTCATCTCACGAAGTCGGGCAGCCGGGCCGTCGTCAATACGTCGCCCGAACCCTTCACCAACTGGGCGGCGTCGTTCACCGAGGACGTGGCCGTCGGCGGCCTCCTGTGGCTCGCCTTCGCGCATCCGGCGGCGGCGCTCGCCGCGCTCGCGGTGCTCGTGGCACTCGTGATCTGGCTGCTTCCGAAGATCTGGCGCACGCTGCGGCGCATGTTCGCCCGCATCGCCGGCTGGTTCGGCGTGGCGCGGCCCGCGCGTCCATGAGCATGTTCGATCGGATCCTGATCGCCAACCGCGGCGAGATCGCCTGCCGCGTCGCGCGCACGGCGCGCCGGATGGGCGTGGCGACGGTCGCCGTGTACAGCGACGCCGACCGCGACGCCCTCCACGTCGAATCATGCGACGAGGCCGTTCGCATCGGCCCGCCGCCGCCGCGCGAGAGCTACCTCAACGGCGAAGCGATCATCGCCGCCGCGCTCGCGGCGCGCGCGAAGGCGATCCATCCCGGCTACGGCTTCCTGTCCGAGAACGGGGCGTTCGCGGCGGCCTGCGCACACGCGGGGATCGTCTTCATCGGCCCGCCGCCGGCGGCGATCGCCGCGATGGGTTCGAAGTCGGAGGCGAAGACGATCATGTCGCGCGCAGGCGTCGCCGTGGTTCCCGGCTACCTTGGAGAGGACCAGGACCCGGCGAGGCTCGCGCGCGAGGCCGCAGCGATCGGCTGGCCGGTGCTGATCAAGGCGACGGCGGGCGGTGGCGGCAAGGGGATGAAGGTCGCCGCGAGCGCAGGCGAGTTCGCCCAGGCGCTCGCATCGGCGAAGCGCGAGGCGAGCGCGTCGTTCGGCGACGATCGCGTGCTCCTCGAGCGCTATCTCAGCTCCCCCCGCCACATCGAGATCCAGGTGTTCGCCGATGCGCAGGGCAACGCCGTGTATCTGTTCGAGCGCGACTGCTCGGTGCAGCGCAGGCACCAGAAGGTGATCGAGGAGGCGCCCGCGCCGGGGCTCGACCCGGCGAGGCGCCGGTCGATGGGCGAGGCGGCCGTCGCCGCGGCGAAGGCGATCGGGTACGTCGGCGCGGGAACGGTCGAGTTCATCGCCGAGCAGGACGGCACCTTCTACTTCATGGAGATGAACACGCGGCTGCAGGTCGAGCACCCGGTGACCGAGATGATCACCGGGCTCGATCTCGTCGAGTGGCAGCTTCGCGTGGCGGCGGGCGAGCGCCTGCCGCGTCGCCAGGACGAGCTCGCCCATCACGGCCACGCGATCGAGGCGCGCATCTACGCCGAGGATCCCGAACGCGGTTTCCTGCCGTCGATCGGCCGCGTCGCGCATTGGCGGATGCCCGCAGGCAGCTCGCGCGTGCGCGTCGACACCGGCTTTCGTGCCGGCGACACCGTGACGCCTTTCTACGATCCGATGCTCGCCAAGGTGATCGCGTGGGGTGAGGACCGCGATCGGGCCCGCCAGCGCCTCCTCGCTGCGCTCGACGGCTGCGAGGTCGTCGGTGTCGCCACCAACACCGGCTTTCTCGAGCGCGTGATCGGCCACGCCGCTTTCGCGTCGGCCCGCCTCGACACCGGACTCATCGACGCCCATCGCGACGCGCTGCTGCCGCCACCGGCCCCCGCATCGCCGCAGGTGCTGATCGCGGCGGCGGTGGGCGAGTTCGTGCGTATCCGCAACGAAATCCGCGGCACGCCTCGCGTAGCGCCGGCCGAGCCGGCCGGGACCGATCGCTGGTCGCCGTGGAACACGGTCGACGCGTGGTGGAACGCAAGCGCAATGCACCACCTCGCGTTCCGCTTTGCCGACGCGCTCGGCGTGCACGAGTGCCGCATTCGCCCGCGCGGCGACGGCTGCGCGGCGATCGAGGTCGACGCTGCACCCGCAGCCGACGTGCGCTTCGAGGAGCGTGCCGGGCGCCTGCGGATCGATGTCGCCGGCGATGCCTTCGATGCGACGGTCGTCGCCGACGGCGAGGTACGCGCCGTGCATGCGAAGGGGGCGCGGACCCGGCTGCGCAACGTCGATCCGCTGGCGCAGGCCGGTATCGTCGAGGAGCACGGCGGCCGGTTGACGGCACCGATGGCGGGCACGGTCGTCGCCGTGCTCGTGAAGCCGGGCGACGCGGTCGCGAAAGGGGCTCCCCTCATCGTGCTCGAGGCGATGAAGATGGAGCACACGATCGCCGCACCGGCGGTGGGGCGCGTCGTTGCCGTTCATTTCGGCGTCGGAGACCGCGTCGGCGACGGCGCGAGCCTGGTCGAGCTCGACGGAGAGCCGCCGGCGGCGCCGCAGGCGGGGACGGGGCGGTGAGCGCCCGCAGCGTGACCGCCCGGCACGAACGCGGAGTCCCACCCCGGGTGCGTCTCGTCGAGGTCGGTCCGCGCGACGGGCTGCAAAACGAGGCGGCGATGGTGCCGACCGACGTCAAGGTGACGCTGATCGAGTCGCTCGCCGAAGCCGGGTTCCCGGCGGTCGAGGCGACGTCCTTCGTGTCGCCGAAATGGGTGCCGCAGATGGCGGACGCCACCGAAGTGTTGACGAGGATCCGCCGCAAGCCGGGCGTGCGCTATCCGGTGCTCACCCCCAACCTCAAGGGCTTCGAGGCAGCCCGCGCGGCGGGCGCCGACGAGGTCGCCGTGTTCGTCGCCGCGAGCGAGACGTTCTCGAAGCGCAACATCAACTGCACGATCGCGGAGAGCCTCGCCCGCGTGAAGCCGGTGTTCGCCGCCGCCGCGGACGCCGGCATTCGCGTGCGCGGCTACGTCTCGTGCGTGCTCGACTGCCCGTACGAGGGCGCGATCGCACCGGCGGCGGTCACCGCCGTGGCCGCCCACCTGCACACGATGGGTGCCTACGAGATCTCGCTCGGCGACACGATCGGCACCGGAACGCCGGGCAGGACCCGCGCGCTGATCGAGGACGTGGTGCGCGAAGTGCCGCTCGGGCACCTTGCCGGCCATTTCCACGACACCTACGGGCAGGCGATCGCCAATGTCTACGCCGCGCTCGAGTGCGGCGTCGCGACGTTCGACTGCTCGGTCGCCGGGCTCGGCGGGTGTCCCTACGCCAAAGGTGCGACGGGCAACGTCGCGAGCGAGGACGTCGTCTACCTGATGCAGGGGCTCGGCATCGAGACCGGAGTCGATCTCGGCAGGCTGCGCGCCGCCGGGCGCTACATCGCCGAGTATTTCGGACGGCCGACGGGCTCGAGGGTCGCGCGCGCTCTCGACGCGAAGGACCCGCTTCCGCAATGAGCGAAGAAACGGCCTCCGCCGGGCACGTGCCGCCGGCGGATACGGTCTCGCCGGTGGCCTCGCCATGCATCGGCGTGTGCCGGATCGATCCTGCGACCGGCTGGTGCGTCGGCTGCCTGCGCAGCCTCGACGAGATCGCCGCCTGGGGGGTCGAGGACGATGCGGCGAGACGGCAGGTGCTCGACCGGATCGCCGTGCGCCGCGTCAGCCGGCGCTGATGGCTTCGACGCCGGGGATTGCGAGCGTCTGCTTGATCGCGCGCGCAGTGGCAAGCGCGTCGTCGAGGGTTGCGCCGAGGCACGTCACGTGGCCCATCTTGCGGCCGCGCCGCGGGTCGCGCTTGCCGTAGAGGTGCAGCTTGCAGGCGGGATGCGCGAGCACGCGCTCCCACGCGGGCTCGCGCACCTGCGCCCCCGAATCGAACCACAGGTCACCGAGCAGGTTCACCATCACCGCCGGCGTGTGCTGGCCGGTCGCTCCCGGCGGCACTGCGGCGAGGATGCGGGCCTGCTGCTCGAACTGCGACGTGACGCAGGCGTCGATCGTGTAGTGGCCGCTGTTGTGCGGGCGCGGCGCGATCTCGTTCACCATCAGCTCACCGCCGGACGCGACGAACATCTCGACACAGAGCACGCCGCGGTAGTCGAGCGCAGCGGCGATGCCGGTCGCGGTCGCCACCGCGCGTGCGGCGAGCGCGGGCTCGACGCGCGCGGGGGCGATCGACACGTCGAGGATGCCGTCGCGATGCAGGTTCTCGGCGACCGGCCAGGCGGTCGTGCGTCCGTCGTCGCAGCGCGCGACGATCACCGAGAGCTCGCACGCGAGGTCGATCATCCGCTCGAGCACGCACGGCTTGCGGCCGAGGGTGGCGAAGGCGCAAGCGGCTTCCTCGCGCGTGGCGACGCGCACCTGGCCCTTGCCGTCGTAGCCGAGGCGCGCACTCTTGACGACGCCGGGCAGGAGCGCCGATGAAGCCTTCGCGACATCGGCGTCTCCTCGCAGCACGGCGAACGGGGTCACCGTGAAGCCGTGACCCGACAGGAAGGTCTTCTCGCTGATGCGGTCCTGCGCAATCGCGACGCTGGTGGCGGCGGGCGTGACGCGCAGGCCGCGTGCGAGAAAATCGAGCGACGCCGCGGGAACGTTCTCGAACTCGGTCGTCGCCGCGCGGCAGAGCGCCGCCATGCGCTCGAGCGCCTCGCGGTCGAGGTAGTCGGCGCGAAGGTGCAGGTCGGCGACGCTGCCGGCCGGGCTGCCCTCGGCAGGATCGATCACCGCGACGCGATAGCCGAGGCTCTGCGCAGCCATGCAGAACATGCGTCCGAGCTGGCCCCCGCCGAGGAGGCCGAGCCATTGTCCGGGAGCGATCGGCTCGTCCGTGGACGGGCGCTGCGAAGGGCCGGCCTGCGCACTCACGCCGGCGGCGGCAGGCGCTGCGCCCGCGCCCCGTTCGTCTGCGCCTGGCGAAATGCGGCGAGCTTGCGCTGCAAAGTGGGGTCCTGCACGGCGAGCATCGCGACGGCGAACAGCGCGGCGTTCGCCGCACCCGCCTCGCCGATCGCGAACGTCGCGACGGGAACGCCCTTGGGCATCTGCACGATCGACAGCAGCGAATCCTCGCCGCGCAGGTATTTCGACGGAACCGGGACTCCGAGCACCGGCACGGTGGTCTTGGCCGCCAGCATGCCGGGCAGGTGCGCGGCGCCGCCCGCGCCGGCGATGATCGCGCGCAGCCCGCGCGTCGCCGCGTCCTCAGCGTACTCGAACATGTCGTCGGGCATCCGGTGCGCGGATACGACACGCGCCTCGTAGGCAATGCCGAACGCGTCGAGCTGGGCCGCCGCATGGCGCATCACCTCCCAGTCGCTCTCGCTGCCCATGATGAGCCCGACGATGGGCGTCGCCTTGCGCACGGCCATTCTTTCTCCTGCCGGCTCTCCCGCCGCAGTTGGTGCGGCGGATTCTAGCGCAGCGTTGCGCGGCGGCGACAGCGGAGTGAGCCGTTCACGCACCTCCGGCGGGCCGCCCATCGCTCGATGCGACGATTCGTGTTGTGCGTGGCGCGGTGGTTGGCGACAATGCTCGTCGTGATCCAGCGCGGCAATCAACGTCTCGCGCGCGCGGCGTGCGCCATCGCGATGGGGCTGGCGCTCGCCGGAGTGGCTGCGACGAGTCCTGCCGCATCCGGTGCCGGCCCCCGTGCCTTGGCGCCGGGCGGCAGCGCATCCTCCGCGCCGGCAGGAGGTGCGTCGGCAGCAGGCGCGTCGGCGGCACCCGACGATGCAACGTTCCTCGCCGCCAAGGCCGCATTCGACCGCGGCGACTTCGCAACGCTCGATGCGCTCGCCCCGGCGCTGGCCGGCCATCCGCTGGCGCTCTACGTTCGCTTCTGGCAGCTCGACTCGCGCATCGACACCGCCGGGGACGACGCGATTCGCGACTATCTCGCAAGATACCGCGGCACGCCCCCCGCCGAAACGCTGCGAGTCGACTGGCTGAAGTCGCTCGCGAAGCGCGGTCGGTGGGATGCCTTCGGCGCCGAGTGGCCGCCGCCGGGCGAGCCCGACGTCGAGCTGCAATGCGATGACATCCAGTACCGCATGCGCAGCGAAGGGGCCGCGGCGCTCGAGGCTGCGAAGCCCCTGTGGTTCACCGGGACCTCGACGCCGCCGGCGTGCCAGCCGCTGTTCGACGCGCTGATCGAGCGCGGCGCGATCACGCCGATCGACCGCCGCGACCGCATGCGCCTTGCCGTCGCTGCCGGGAATCTGCGGCTCGTGCGCGCGATCGCCGACGCGCTGCCGGCGGGAAGCCGCATCACCGCGCGCGAGTTCGCGGCCGTCGATCGCGATCCGCTGCGTGCAGTCGCGAAGGGACAATTCAACCTGAAGTCGCGCTCGGGGCGCGAGCTCGCGCTCTACGCGCTCGATCGCGCATCGCGGCGCGACGCTGCCGCTGCGCGGGCAGGCTGGCTGCGCTGGCGCGGGCGGCTCGATGCGGCCGATCGCGACTACGGAAACCTGCGTGTCGCCGTGCACGGAGCGCGCGACCTCGACCCGCGGGCCGACGCCTGGTTCGGCGACGTCCGCGGCGATCCTGCGCCGCAGGGAAGCAGCGACTGGCGCGCCTGGCGCGTGCGCGCGGCGCTGCGCGCCGGAGACTGGGCAGGCGTGGCGCGTGCCATCACCGCGCTTCCCGAAGACGAGAAGCTGCTTCCCGCGTGGCGCTATTGGCGTGCGCGCGCGCTCGCCGCGCTGGGGCAGGCAGCGAAGGCGCAGGAGCTCTACGCGACCTTCGCGGGCGACGTCAGCTATTACGGGCTGCTCGCCGCCGACGCACGTGGCGCCGGCCTGGCGGCGATCACCGCTGCGGCGACCCCCGCGAGGGCGATCGACCCCGCCGCACTGGCCGCGTTCGGGGCACGCAGCGACGTCGGGCGCATGCTGCAGCTCGCGCGCCTCGACCTGCGTCACGCATCGCGGCGCGAATGGCGCGGCGTTCTGCGCGGGCTCGACGATAGCGGCCTGCTGGTCGCGTCGACCTATGCGAAGGCGGCGGGCCTCTACGATCGCGCGATCGATGCGGCCGATCGCACGGCGACGTCGTTCGATCCGGCGCTTCGCTACCTCGTCCCGTGGCAGCCCGAGTTCGCGTCGGCGGCGCGCGAGCAGGGATTGGACGAGGCGCTCCTCTACGGCATCGCGCGGCAGGAATCGCGCTTCGCCCCCGACATCGTCTCGTCGGCAGGGGCAGTCGGGCTGATGCAGCTGATGCCGCGCACGGCCCACTGGGTCGCGCGCCGGCTTGCGTTCGACGGATGGTCGCCCGACCTCATCTCGAACGTCGGGATCAACACGCGCTTCGGCGCCTACTACTTCCGTTACTGGCAGGACCGGCTGGACGACCTGCCGGCGCTTGCCGCCGCGGCCTACAATGCGGGTCCGGGGCGCGCGCGCGCATGGCGTCCGGCCACCGGCGCCCTCGAAGGCGCGATCTGGGTCGAGACGATCCCGTTCAACGAAACCCGCGATTACGTGAAGAAAGTGCTCGCCAACACGATGTTCTACGCTTCGGTGCTCGGCCGCCCGTACGTTCCGCTGACCCAGCGCCTCGGCATCGTCAGCGCCCCCGACAGCGATCGGGCGAACCTCGCGGTGCGCGAGCCGTGAGCGCGGCCGCAGGGGTGTCCGTAGCTTCTTCCTCAGCCGCTCCCGCAGCGGCGCGCTGGCCGCTCGACGAGCGCATCGAGCCTGCGCCCCAGCGCGTGCTGGTCGTCGGCGGCAGCGGCTTCGTCGGACGCCACGTCGTTGCGAGGCTCGCCGCAGCGGGGCATGCGGTGACGGTGATCACGCGGCGGCGCGCGCGCGCGCGTCACCTGATCCTGCTGCCGACGGTCTCGGTCGTCGAGGGCAACCCCTACGATCCCGCGGTGCTCACGCGGCACGCAGCCGGCGCGACGGCCGCGATCAACCTGGTCGGAGTCCTGCACGCGCACGGCAGGCAGGGCTTCATGCTCGCGCATTCCGAACTTCCGAAGCTCCTCGTCGCCGCCTGCACCGAGGCGGGAATACCCCGCCTCGTGCACATGAGCGCGCTCTGCGCGTCGTCCGACGCGCCGAGCCAGTACCTGCGTTCGAAGGCCGCGGGCGAGGAGGTCGTCACCGCCTCGCCGCTCGCGTGGACGGTGTTCAGGCCGTCGGTGATCTTCGGACGAGAGGATCGCTTCCTCAACCTCTTCGCCGAGCTCGGACGGCGCCTGCCGGTGATGGTCGTCGCAGGCGCGCGCGCGCGCTTCCAGCCGGTCTTCGTCGGCGACGTCGCGCAATGCATCGTCGCGGCGCTCGCCGACGACGCAACGATCGGACAACGCTACGATCTCTGTGGTCCGGTGGTCTACACGCTCTGCGACCTCGTCCGTTACGCGCTGCGGACCGCCGGGTTCGAGCGCCCGGTCATTGCGCTCGGCCCGACGGCATCGCGCCTGCAGGCGCGGGTGATGGAATGGCTGCCGCGCCCGTTGCTGACGCGTGACAACCTTCGCTCGATGGAGCGGGACAGCGTGTGCGACTGCCCGTTCCCGGCGCTCTTCGGGCTTGCTCCGACGGCGCTCGAGGCGGTCGCGCCCGACTGGCTCGCTCCGGCTGCGCGGGTCAGCCGCTTCGACGCCTACCGCATCCGCAGCGGGCGCTGATGACGCGGCGCGTGCGGCCGCAGCCCGTGCGCACCTATCGCGTCGGCGGCTCGGTCCGCGATGAACTGCTGGGCCGGGAGCCCGGCGACCGCGACTACGTCGTCGTCGGCGCGACGCCGGAAATCATGCTCGCGTCGGGCTTCACTCCGGTCGGCCGCGACTTCCCGGTCTTCCTGCACCCCGAGACGCGCGAGGAATACGCGCTCGCGCGCACCGAGCGCAAGGCCGGGCGCGGATACCGCGGCTTCGAATTCTTCGCCACACCCGAGGTCACGCTCGAGGACGACCTCAGGCGCCGCGACCTCACGATCAATGCGATGGCGCGCGACGAGGACGGCCGGCTGATCGATCCGTGGGGTGGCGAGGCGGATCTCGCGAGGGGGCTCCTGCGCCACGTCTCGCCCGCGTTCACCGAGGATCCGTTGCGCGTGCTTCGCGTCGCACGCTTCGCCGCGCGCTTCGGGTTCCGCGTCGCCCCCTCGACGATGCGGCTGATGCGCGAGATCGTCGCAGGCGGCGAGCTCGAGACGCTCGCGCACGAGCGCGTATGGCAGGAGCTCGCGCGCGGGCTCGGCGAGGCGCATCCGTCGCGGATGCTCGCGGTGCTCGACCGCTGCGGGGCGCTCGCGACTCTCCTTCCCGGCCTCGATTACGGCGCCGCCGCAGGGCGCGCG
Source organism: Pseudomonadota bacterium (assembly GCA_018241785.1). Classification (GTDB taxonomy): domain Bacteria; phylum Pseudomonadota; class Gammaproteobacteria; order Burkholderiales; family Casimicrobiaceae; genus VBCG01. The sequence continues at coordinate 22,446 of JAFEDF010000042.1, forward strand.
AAGGCGCGCTCGCTCGATCGCGCGGCGAAACACGGAGCGCCGCTCGCGGCGCGCTACGCGATCCTCGCCTATCCGTTCGAATCGGGTGCGCGCACCAGGGCGCTCACGACGCGCGCGCGCGTCCGGTACGTCGAGTCCCTTTCGGCGCGGCTGCGCGTTCCGGCCGATTGCCGCGATGCCGCGAGGCTCGTTGCGCGCTGGCAGCATGTGCTGGCCGATCCGTGTGCGGCGACTCCGGCGACACTGCTCGCCCTCCTCCATGCGGCCGACGCGCTGCGCCGGCCCGCGAGGCTCGACGTCGTGACGCGCGCAAGCCGCGAGATCGCTGCCGCGGACCGCACCCGTGGCGCGCATGCCGCCGGCGCCGCTGCTGTGCTCGAGCGGGCGCTCGTCGCCGTGCGTGCGGTCGATGCGGCGGCGATCGCGCGCATGGCCGGTGCGCGCCGGGCTGCGGAGTCCGGGGCTGCGCCCGCACACACCGGTGGCATGCGCAGCGCGGTGATCGCCGCGGCGCTGCGCAAGGCGCGGCTTGCCGCGCTGCGCGGCTGGAAACTGCGCGAGGCGGCAAGCCCGCGCGCTACACGCGGTAGGCGAGCGCGCGCATGACGTCGGCGGCGGCGCGCATCGCGCCGCGCACGGGAAGCGGAAGCGGCATTCCTCCAGCCTGGTAGGCCATCGCGCCGTGGCGCGCCTCGTCGTCGCGCATCTGCGCAACGATCGCGCGGCTCCTGGCGTCCTCCGCGGGCAGGCGATCGAGGTGGGCGGTGAGGTGCTCCTCGACCTGGCGCTCGGTCTCGACCACGAAGCCGAGGTTCCAGCGATCGCCGCCGATTCCTGCCGCAAGGCCGATCGCGAACGAGCCCGCATACCAGAGCGGGTTGAAGAGCGACGTATGCGCGCCGAGCTCGTCGAGGCGCTCGTGCGTCCAGGCGAGGTGGTCTTCCTCGTCGCGCGCCGCCTCGGCGTAGCGCGCGCGGACTGCCGGATCGCGCGCGGTGAACGCCTGCGCGGAGTAGAGCGCCTGCGCGCAGACTTCGCCGGTATGGTTGACCCGCATCAATCCCGCGGCGTGACGCTTGTCGTCGGTGGTGAGCTCGGCTTCGGGGACTCCGACGGCAGGCGTGGGGCGCGCGGCGGTTACCGCGTTGGTGAGCGTATGCAGCGCGCGGTCGAAAGCGACGATCAGCGAGTCGATCATCGGTGCATCCTAATCGCCTGCGCGCGATCGCGCCACTGCGCCGCTTCCCGCCTTCGCAACCTGACGTCCCCGTGGGGGGCCAAACACGACGGGCCCAAACACAACGGGCGCCCGAAGGCGCCCGCTGCAGGGGTGATCCCAATGATCCGGGATCGATGATGCCGATCAGAACATGTGGATCATGCCAAGCACCAGGCCACCCGGATCGCCACCGGGGGCGACCGTGTAGTTGTTGATGTTGAACGTGTACGACGCGTTGCTGCTGTTGTCGAACTTCACGTAGCCCGCGTACACCGCCGTGCGCTTCGACAGCGGGTAGGTGTAGCTCACCTCCCACTGGTTGGCGCTCGTGTCCGGGCCCTTGACCGGGCCGCTCGCTACACCGAGCGTCTGGCCGTCGGGCGCGCTGCCCTTGCCGTTGCTGATGTGGCCGTAATACGCGTAGATCTTGCCCGGACCGGCGGGAATCGTCGCGCTGATCCCGTACATGTCGTTGTTGATGTCGCCGTTGACCGTGTCCCACTTCTTGTACTCGTACACGAGGCCGAGGCGCACCGGACCGAAGTCGTAGCCACCCGTCACCGTGTATTCGTGGTCGTCCAGTCCCGGACCGCGGACCTTGTTGTTGCTGTCGTAGTTGAGGCCGAACTGGATCGGTCCGTTGCTGTAGATCGCGCCGACGTTGGCCGCGTAGGCGTGACGCCCCATCCCGGCGAGGTCGGTCGTCGAGCCGCTGTTGTCGCTCAGCGAGACCATGCCGCTGAACGTCAGGCCGTTGTACGACGGCGAGTCGTAGCGGATCGAGTTCTGGTTGCGCGTATCGAAGCCACCCTGCGCGCGCGAGAGGTTGTCTTGCCCCCACAGCGTCGCCGTCGACAGAATCGACGTCAGGTAGGTCGGCACGTTCCCGAAGATCCCGTGCATGTCGTCGGTGATGTTCAGGAAGTTACCCATCTTGAACGTACCCCAGTCGCCCTGCAGGCCGACGAAGGTTTCGCGGCCGCCGAGGTTGCCGCTGTTCGTGTCACCGTTGATCGACGACTCGATCTGGAAGATCGCGTTCAATCCGTTCCCGAGCGACTCAACACCGCGCACACCAAACCGCGAAGAGTTGGAGCTCAGTCGGGTGGCCGTGGGGTTGGTTCCGGCCTCCGGCGAACCCGCCGGTTGCTGGCCCTTGAGGATTTCCACGTCCACATTCAGCCGGCCATAGAGCACGACGTTCGCGGTCTGCGCCTGCGCAGCCAGCGGCATTCCGAGAATGCCCGCGACTGCGACAGCGACGAGCTTCTTCTTCATTGAGACTCTCCTATATCGGAAAAATTTGGCAAGGAAAAAGCCGACTGCGCCTGCCATCGAAACCTTCTCAACTCTGGCGAGAAGTTGAGTCCATTGTGCCAAACGCCCGAAAGCATTGGCAAGGCAACTCGCGGGCGGGGTCCGGCCATGCTGCGTGCTGTTGTGCCGAAGCAACACGGACCGGGCCGGGCGGCGATACGGGTCTACGCGAGCTCCATCCATTAACTAATTGATGCAAAGGGGAAAATGAGTGATTCCCGGGCTCCGACCCCCGCGAAGGCCCCGAATGCGCAGATTTTTCCCAGAAAAGTCCGGTCGCATCGCCTCGCCGGCGCCAGTTTCCTGCCGCTATTGACCCCGATTGAGCGAAAATCCGCGCCTCGAGGAGCGACTGCGGGATGGTGATGGCGAGTGCCGTATGGGAAGCGAGCGTGCTGGCCGCGCTGCTTTCGTCGGTCGCGCTGGCGATCCTTTTCCGCGTCCGGCGTGCGCTGCCGCAGGACATCCCCAACGACCGCTCGCTGCACGGGCAGCCGGTGCCGCGCGCCGGCGGGTTCGCCATCTGGAGCGGATTCGTTCCCGCGGCACTGCTGTTCCCGCCGCCGTTCCACGGAGGCGTCGCCGCGTGGCTCGCGCCGTGGGCTCTGCTCGTCGGCGTGTCCGCCTGGGACGACCGGCGTGCGGTTCCCGTCGCCGCGCGACTCGCCGCGCATGCCGTGGCGGCGCTTTGGTTCGGCTGGATGCTCGCCCGAGGCGGTGCTGCTGCGTCGGCGGGTGTGCCGGTGTGGATCGCCGTTGCCGGCATCGGGGTGATCGTCGCGTGGGCGTCGAACCTCTACAACTTCATGGACGGCAGCGACGGGCTGGCCGCAACGATGGGAGTGATCGGTTTCGCGGCGATGGGCATTGCGGCCCGTCACGATGCGTCGGCGCCCGCCCTCTGCGCGCTCGCCGCCGCGATCGTGCCGTTCCTCGCGGTCAACCGGCCGCGGGCATCCATGTTCCTCGGCGACGCGGGTGCCGTGCCGCTCGGCTTCCTCGCGGCTGCGTTCGCGCTCGACGGCGTTGCCGCATCGCGCTGGCCGGCGTGGTTTCCGCTGCTCGTGTTCCTGCCCTTCGTCGCCGACGCGACCTTCACGCTCGTGCGGCGCGCGCTCGCCGGCGAGACGCTGTGGCGGGCCCACCGCGACCATTGCTACCAGCGACTCAACCGCCTCGGCGCCGGCCATGCGGGAACGCTCGCCGTCTACGGTGCGCTGGCGCTCGCGACAGCGGTGACCGCACTCGCCTGCCTCTTCGCCGCACCCGGCGCCGGCGCCTGGGCCCTTGCCGCCTGGCTCGCTGTCGTACTCATGTTGTTCGCGGCAATTGATTATCATTGGCGCAAGAACGAGAAGCCCGCCCCCACCCGATGACCCTCCCCTTCAACTGGCGCGCGGCCCTCGCGTTCGCGCACGACGTCTGCGTCACCGCGCTCGCGTGGATCGCCATCTTCTGGCTGCGCTTCAACCTCGACCTGCGCCAGCCGTTCGCAGAGGACATGTGGTCGACGCTCGCGTGGATCGTGCCGCTGCAGGCGACGATCTTCCTCTCGCTCGGCCTCTACCGCGGGCTGTGGCGCTTCGCGAGCCTGCCCGACCTGCAGCGGATCGTGCTCGCCGCCGGGCTCGGCGCGATCCTGATTCCGCTCGTGCTCGTCATGCTGAAGCTGCAGACTGCGGTGCCGCGCAGCGTGCTCGTGTTCTATCCGATCGCGCTGATCTTCCTGATGGCGGGATCGCGCTTCGTGTACCGGATCTGGAAGGAGCATCGGCTGTACAGTCCGCTCGCAGCACTCGGCGAGCCCGTCCTCGTCGTCGGCGCCGGCGAGGCGGGCGAGCGGCTGACGCACGCGCTTGCGCGAAGCGTCCAGTGGCGCGTGATCGGCCTGCTCGACGACGATCGCACGAAGCACGGGCGCCAGCTCCACCACGCGACGGTGCTGGGCCCGATCGGCGACCTCGCCGCATGGACGCGCCGCTACGGCGTGCGCAAGGTCATCCTCGCGCTCCCCTCGGCCAACCACGCGGTGCGCCGGCGCGTCGCCGAGCTGTGCGCGTCGGCGGGTGTCGAGGCGCTCACCGTGCCCGCCTACGATGAGCTGATGACCGGCCGGCTGCCGCTCACGATGCTGAGGAACGTCGAGCTCGACGACCTGCTCGGGCGCGACCCCGTCGTGCTCGACAACGCAGGCATCGCCGAGTGGCTGGGCAACCGCGTCATCATGGTGACCGGAGCCGGCGGCTCGATCGGCGCCGAGCTCTGCCGGCAGATCGCGCGCTTCCGCCCTGCGCGCCTCGTGCTGTTCGACATCTCGGAGGCGGCGCTCTACGAGATCCGCACCGCGCTCCTCGACAGCTTCCCGCAGCTCGGCGTCGCAGCCGTCGTCGGCGACGTCAAGCACGCGGCGCTCGTCGAGGACACGCTTGCGCGCGAGAAACCCGACGCGATCTTCCACGCCGCCGCGTACAAGCACGTGCCGCTGATGGAGGAGACCAACACCTGGCAGGCGGTGCTGAACAACAGCTACGGAACCTTCGTGCTGGCGAGCGCCGCGGCGGCCGCGAAAGTCGAGAAGCTCGTGCTGGTGTCGACCGACAAGGCGGTGAACCCGACGTCGGTCATGGGTGCGACGAAGCGCGTCGCCGAGCAGGTGTGCCAGTCGCTGCAGGGCGGCGCCACCCAGTTCGTGATCGTGCGCTTCGGCAACGTGTTCGGCAGCGCCGGCAGCGTGATCCCGCGCTTCGCCGAGCAGATCTCGCGCGGGGGGCCGGTGACGGTCACCCATCCCGACATCACGCGCTACTTCATGTCGCTCTCCGAAGCGACGCAGCTCCTGCTGCAGGCGGGGCTGCAGGGCCGGGGAGGCGAGATCCTCGCGCTCGACATGGGCGAGCCCGTGCGCATCGTCGACCTCGCTCGCGACATGATCCGCCTCTACGGCGCCGATCCGGACCGGATCGCGATCGTGTTCATCGGCCTGCGACCCGGCGAGAAGCTCTACGAGGAGCCGCTCGCATCCGGGGAGGCGACGAAGCCGACGACGCACCCGAAGCTGCACGTCGCGCAGGCGCGCTCCGCCAACCCCGACGCGATTCGCCAGCTCGTCGCGTGGTGCGAGCGCGATCGCGTCGCCGACGACGGCGAGGTGCGCGCGCGGCTGCAGGCATGGATTCCGGAGTACGCGCCGCCTGCGGGCGCGTCGGTCAAGCCGATTCCGGCCGACTCGGACGCGGAACCGGTGGCGGTTCCGCTGCGGGCGCAACGCCGGCGCTGAGCTCCCGCTCGCGGCGGCAGCCGAAGCCGAGCAGCATCGCAGCGAGCGCCCAGAACTCCTTTGCATTGCTGTGGAAGAGGAAATCGTCGGTCTGGCTCTTGGCGACGAAGCCGACGACGATCGCAAGCCCGATCAGCCCGGCGAGTGCCAGCGTGTCGTCGGGCGAGCGCAGATAGCGCAGGAAGCGCAGCGCGAGGCCTGCGAGCATCACAGTGAAGAACGCAAGCCCGGGGAGCCCGGTCTGCAGGCCCTGGCTCGCGAAAAGGTTGTGCGCGTGGACGAGCAGCGGATTGCCGAGCTCGCGCGAGAGCTCCCGGGCGAGGATCTTGCGCCCGAAGCCATAACCGGTCCACGGCCGCTCCCCGATCCGCTTCGCGACGTCCTCCCAGAGCGCGATGCGCGGGTCGTTGGCGAGCGTTTCCTCGGGGCTCTCGTTACCCTGGTAGGCGATGTCCGCGCGGTCGACGACGGAGTCGACGAATCCGATCACGCACGCGCCGAGGAGCACGACGAGCGCGATCGCCGCCGCCTTGCGGCCCCGCCACGGACGCCGGTGCCACCGGATGCCGGCTGCGATCGTCACCGCAGCGACCGTCACCGCGAGGGCGATCCACACCATCCGGTTGCCGGTGAGGCGCGCGGTCGCGAGAACGAGGACGACGAGCAGCGCTGCGAGGGCGAGCCGGGCCCTGCCGCCGCCGAAGCCGAGCGGTGCCGGCGCAGCGAGGCAGATGAGCAGCGGCGACGCGAGCACGAGCCAGGTCGACCATGCGCCGACGCCGTAATGGAACCGGCCCGGAATCCACGTTCCCCAGGCGATCTGCATCGCAACCGCGAGTGCCGCGAGGATGCCGAGGCTCGCGAGCGCGGTCGCCATCAGCGTACGCACGCTCGCCGCGTCGCGTGCGGCGACGTGGAAGATCAGCATCACGGCGAGGCTGTAGACGATCTCGGTCTCGAGCTGGTCGAGCGAGTAGCGCGGATCGATCGACCACGCGAGCGACAGCCACGACCACGCCACCCAGAGCGCGAGCGGAACGAGGATCGACGGGCCCGAGAATGGAATCGGCGCGGCACCGGGCATGCGCGAGCGCAGCCAAACGACGAGTGCGAGGATGCCGCCTGCGGCGAACGCGACCGACCGCACGAACGTCGCAGCATTGGTCGGCAGGACGAAGAGATAGACGCCGGCGAACACGAGCAGCCAGCGGTTCAGACGTTCGGTCATCGTGGCGGCGGCCCGTGCCGGAAGTGGCGCGATTCTACCTTTGGCCGTCGTGACCACTCGCGATGCGCATCCTGATCGTCAAGCGCGACAAGCTGGGCGACATGCTGCTGACGCTGCCGGTGATCGCGCGTCTTGCATTGCGCCTGCCGGCCGCCGAGATTCACCTGCTCGCCAACGACTACAACGCATGGGTGGCGCGCGACGCGCAGGCGCCCGTGCGCCTGTGGGTCTACCGGCGCGTCCGCGAGCGCGGGCGGCTTCGCATCGGCGCGCTCGCCGCCCAGGCCCCGCTCGCGTGGAACCTCGTCCGGCAGCGCTTCGATTGGGCGATAGCGATGGGAGGATCGGAATCGCACCGCGCGATCGCGCGCGCGATCGCGAGCGGGGCGCACCGCGTCGTCGCCTACGCGCAGGATGCGACTGAATACAGCGCGCGGCTCACCGACCCGCTGGCGCCGCCGGCGCTCGGTCACGAGCTCGCGCGGATGTTCGCGCTGCTGATGCCCCTCGGGATCGATGCCTCGCCGCAGACCACCGCGCCGGTCTTCGATCCCCCAATCGCGATCCGGGAGCTCGCGGCGCAGTGGCTCGGCGCCCAGCGCCTCGAGCCGGGAGGCTACGTCGTCATCGGGCTCGGTGCGCGCCGCGGCAAGAAGAAGCCCGACGCGGCGCAGGTACTGCGCTGGGCGCGCTGGCTGCACTCGCACCATGGTCTGCGGACAGTGCTGATGTGGACGCCCGGCTCGGCGGCGAACGCCACCTATCCCGGCGACGACGAACTCGCCAGCGCAATCCTCGAACGAGCCGGCGCATTCGTGCATCCTTACCGGGGTCCGATCCGGGGATCGATCGGCATCATCGATGCGGCGCGCACGAGCGTGATCCCCGATTCGGGGCTCATGCATTTCGCCGCAGCGAGCCCGGGCGGGGTGCTCGGCCTCTTCGCCGACCCCGCGGATTCCGCGCCGGCCGAGCGCTGGGCGCCCCTCGGACCGCGCGCGCGCCACGTCGAGGCGCCCGTGGCGGTGGCCGAACTTCCCGACGGGACGATCTTCGCGGCGCTCGAGTCGCTGCTCGCCGCTACCCCCGCCCGCGAGACAGCCACGGGTTGAGCTCAGGATCGTTGTACATCTTGAACTGGCGGTAGACACGCCAGAAGGCAGCGCCTTCGGCGGCGCGCCCAAGCAGGGTATCGAGGCAGCGCGCGAGGTCGTCGCGCTGCCGCTCGAGGCGATGCAACCGCTCCGTGCACGACGCGACGTGCGCAGGGGCCGCGTCGGTTCGCAGGGTCTGCATGCGCATGTGGTGGATCTTGAGCGCGAGGATCGACAGCCGGTCGATCATCGAGCCCGCAGTCTCCGAGTTGTGCCATGCGTCCGCCCGCGGCGACACGCCGGCGAGGCGCATGAGCAGGGTCTCGTCGATCCGCTCGACGGCGTCGTTGCGCAGCTGGTTGTAGCCGTCGATCGCGCGCTTCGACGCGGCGATCGCCGAGTCGGGGACGTCGGTTCTCCGCGCCTGGTCTTCCTCGTTCCACAGGAGGTGGTTGCAGCGGTGATTGGCGGCGATCGATCGCCACGCGCCGTCGCGCGCCGCCATCGCGCGTGTGCCGCCGGTGTCCGGCATCGGCGTGTCGGCCGAGGGTCCGGCGGCGACCGCGGCGTCGTGGAACGCGCGGATCGATGCGGCACGAACGTCGGCGAAAAGATCGGTCACGGGTGCGAGGCCTCCGGAGCAGGGTGCGGCGCCGCTGCGAGCGGCGCCAGCGACTCGATCGCATGCAGCACGTCGGCGACGCCGAGCGCGGGCATGCACAGGTGCTGCGGGCATTGGACCGGAGTGCGCGCGCAGCGGCGTACCCACGCGATCCGGCGCTTGAACAGGAACGGCTGGTCGCGGCAGGCAAAGGGCTCGACGGTGACGGCACGGTACGGCGCATCGCGCCAGAAGGCGCCGGCGCCGCACAGGAGCGCCGACCCCGGCCCGAACAGCGCGACGGTCGGGACGCCGACGATGCGCCCGAGATGGGCGACGCCGGTGTCGGGTGCGATCAGCAGCCGCGCGCCGGCAAGGAGCCTCCAGAGTTGCGCGAGGTCGAGGCGGCCTGCGAACGAAGCGAAGCGTTCGCTGCCGCCGATCGCCGCGACGAGCCCCTCCTCGCCGCGGCCGGCCGACCACACGGGCGCGACGCCGCGCGCGGCGAGTTCGGCGGCAAGCGCTGCCCAGCGCTCGGCACCCCAGCGTTTCAACGGCGAGCTCGCGCCGACGTGCAGCACCGCATAGGAGCCGCGCGGCACCTCGAATTGCTCGTGCGCGGGCGCCCGCCACTCGCCGGTGCGATACGGCTCGGGCCCCGGTCCCGCGGCCAGCGTCGCAACCATGTCGCCCCAGGCGGCCGGCTGCTGCGGATAGTCGATCTCGAGGTCGACGGGCCAGCTCTTGGTGACCGGCCGGTCACCGGCGAACGCGACGATCCAGCGCGCGCGCATCGCCCCGGCGAGCCACGCGTAGCGGTTGTCGCCGGGTACGTACGCCACGTCGAAGGGCGCTTCGGCGAAGAGCGGCGCGAGATCGCCGCGCGGATCGAAGGGAAGCGCGCGCACACCCCACGGGCGCGTCGCATAGAGCGGCGCGATCACCGGCGACATCGTCATCGCGATCTCGGCCCCGGGGTGGAGCGAGCGCAGCTTCTTGAGGAGCGGCGACAGCATCAGCGTGTCGCCGAGGAGCAGGTGATGTGCGACGAGGATGCGTCGCGGTGCCGCCGGAGCGCGGCGCGCGACGCCGCGCAGCGCCAGGGCCCTTGCGACGACGCGGCTGCGGCCCGCGAGACGGCTTCGGGTCCCTCCCGTCGCAGTCGTCATCGGGCAGTCTCGGCGGCGGCTTCCGCGAACACCTGCTCCATGCGGTCGAGCATGCCGGACAGCGCGTAGCGCGGCAACACGAACTCGCGCGCCCTCGCCGCCATTGCCGCGGCCCCGCCGCGGTCGGAGAGCACGCGGTCGATGCCGGCAGCGAGGGCGGCCGGGTCGCGCGCGCCGACCACCACCGCGGTATCGCCGTCGCGCGCGATCTCGGCAATCGCACCCACCGCAGTCGTCACGCAGGGAATGCCCGCCATCATCGCCTGCAGGAGCGACTGGGGAACGCCTTCGTTCGCCCACGACGGCAGCACGAAGACGTCGAACGCGGGAAGCCAGCGCTCGACGTCGTGACGCTGCCCGGCGAAGAGCACGCGTCCGGAGAGCCCTGCCGCTGCGACCTGCGCTTCGAGCGCGGCGCGCTGCGGCCCGTCGCCGACGATCGCGAGCCGCGCTCCTGCGAGCGCGAGCCGCGGCAGCGCGTCGATCAGGTAGCTGTGGCCCTTCCAGCTTCGCAGCGTGGCGACGATGCCGATCCACGCCGGCGCCGGGTCGAGGCCGATCTCCGCGCGCGCTTTCGCCGCCGGGCGGATCGCGAAGCGCGCTGCGTCGATGCCCGTCGGCACCGATACGACGCGCGCGGGATCGACGCCGTTGTCATGCACGAGCTGGTCGCGCAGCGCGTCACCGGTGGTCACGATCCGCACGCTCGCGCGCCGGTACAGCCACCGCGTCGCCGGATCGTTCGGAACCGCGATCGACACGTGGCGCGTGCGCACGAGCGCGGGCGCCGGGCGCCCGCGCGCGCGCAGCCACGCGCACGCGAGCGCCGCAAGCCACGCATCCGTCGAGCTGTGCGCGTTGACGACGTCGAAGCCATGCCGGTCGAACTCCCGCGCGAGCGCCAGCATGCCGCGCGGGCGCTTGCTTCCGATCGGCAGCTCGGTGACGCAAAGTCCGTAGCGCGGCGCCTCGGCAACGAGGCGCGCCCCCCGCGCCGCGTAGATCGATACGCTGTGCCCGCGTGCGGCGAGCCCGGATGCCTCGGTGAGCGTGCGGATCTCCTGTCCGCCCCAGCCGAGCGACGCTTCGGTGTGCGCGACGGCGAGCCGGCGCGCGGGCGATGCGGGCATCGTGCGCGTCAGGCAGCGAGCGGAGCGGTCGCGAACTGCATGTGGTGGAGGCGCGCGTAGGTCCCTCCGCGCGAGAGCAGCGTCGCGTGCGTGCCCTCCTCGACGATGCGGCCGTGCTCGAGCACGACGATGCGGTCGGCGCGCTCGATCGTCGACAGGCGATGGGCGATGACGATCGTCGTCCTGCCCTCCATCAGGGCGTCGAGGGCTGACTGCACGAGGCGCTCCGACTCCGAGTCGAGCGACGACGTCGCCTCGTCGAGGATCAGGAGCGGCGCATTCTTGAGAATCGCGCGCGCGATGGCGATGCGCTGCCGCTGCCCCCCCGACAGGCGCACGCCGTTCTCGCCGACGGGGGTGTCGAATCCCTGCGGTGCCGCGCGGATGAACTCGAGCGCGTGCGCGGCTGCGGCGGCGCGCTCGATCGCCTCGCGCGGGGTAGTCGTGAGCGCACCGTAGGCGATGTTGGCGGCGATCGTGTCGTCGAAGAGCAGCACGTCCTGCGACACCAGCGCAATCTGCGCGCGCAGGCTCGCGAGCGTCAGCGTCGTGACGTCATGCCCGTCGACGAAGAGCCGTCCCGCGGTCGGCTCGTAGAATCGCGGCACGAGGCTCACGAGCGAGGTCTTGCCGCTTCCCGAACTGCCGACGAGCGCGACCGTCTCTCCGGGACGGATCGTCAGCGACACGTCGGAGAGCGCCTCGCGCTCCGCTCCCTGGTAGCGCAGCGACACGCGCTCGAACCTGAGTTCGCCGTGCGCGCGGCCGAGCGCGACGCTGCCCTCGTCGGGCTCGGTTTCGCGATCGAGCAGGCCGAAGATGCTCTCCGACGCGGCGAGGCCGCGCTGGATCGCGGCGTTGACTCCCGACAGCGACTTCAGCCGCTCGAGCAGCGTCAGGAGCGCGACGACGTACGACGCGAAGGTGCCGAGGTCGAGCCTGCCGGTCTGGCTCTGGCCGAGTGCGACCCAGACGATCACGCCGACGGCGATCGCGGCGAGGATCTGCGAGATCGGCGAGCTCGCCGCGCTCGACGACGACTGCTTGGTCATCGACGTGCGCAGCGCATTGGCCGCCTTCACCGCGCGGCCGCGCTCGTAGTCCTCGCCGCCGAAGACCCGCACGATGCGATGCCCGCTGATCAGCTCCTCGAGCACGTGCGTCATCGCTGCCGTGCGCGTCTGCACGTCGCGCGCGATTCGCCGCAGCCGCCGGCTGAAGTAGCGGATCACCACGGCGACGATCGGCAGCACGAAGAACGTCATCAGCGTGAGCCGCCAGTTGATGTAGAGAAGCCAGCCGAGCGACGCGGCGATGGTGAGCGAGCTGCGGATCGCCGTCGTGATCGTTCCCGACGCGGCCGACGCGAGCTGGTGTGCATCGAACGTGAGGCGCGACTGGACGACGCCGGCGGGCGTCACGTCGTAGTACGAAGTCGGCAGGTGCAAGAGCTTGTCGATCAGCGCCCGGCGCAGGTCGAAGACGACCCGGAGGCCGGTGTAGGCCATGCCGTACTCGGAAACGTAGGAGCCGATGCCGCGGAAGACGAATACGCCGACCACCGCGAGGGGCAGCCACTGCGTGCGGGCAGGGTCCGGCGTCTGGAAGTTCTTGACGATGGGGATGACGAGCATCGCCATGATGAGATCGCCTGCGGCAACCACCACCATGCCGATCACCGCGAGCCCGAACGCCCACCAGTACGGACGCACGTATTGGAGCAGGCGCCGGTAGAGAAACAGGCCCGTCATCAGCCAGGCATTATATCGGGTCCGGCTCGGCGCCCGCGGGCCGTCCGCGTCAGGGCGTCCGGTGGGCTGCGCTGCGCGCTCATCGCGGGCTGTCGGGCGTCCGGTGGGCTGCGCTGCGCGCTCATCGCGGGCTGTCGGGCGTCCGGTGGGCTGCGAAACGCGGTCGCCGCGGTGAACGCGCCATGCCGGTGCGCCGGCAGCGTCGGCCGATGATCCGGACAGCCGATGCACGCCGGAGTTACCGTGGTAGCGCTGCTCCCGCGTACGGCGGTCACCGGTACACCGAGATTCGGGGCCCGTCGCGCGCCGGCACCGCGCTGCGGGCAGTCTGGGGGATGCCGTGCGCGCGAGTTGGAGTGCCGGCGGCCGTTGCGCCACCGTCGCGGCGGAGAGCACGATCGATCGCAGAGATCGGGCCGCCGCCGGCGTCTACGACGTGCAGAGCGCGCACGGTATCCCCCAGACTGCCCGCAACGATCGACGCGTGTGCCGCGATCGACGCGTGTGCCGCGATCGACGCGTGTGCCGCGATCGACGCGCGCCGCAGGGGGCCCGCTCATCGTCCGTCTCCGCCGAGGAGCGACGCATAGAGCGCGACGAGCTTCGCGCTCATCGCCTCGGCAGTGAGCGGCAGCACCGCGCGGCGCGCGTTCGCGCCCATCCGTGCGCGGCGCGACGCGTCGAGCAGCAACGAGAGGTTCGCCGCCAAGGCTGCGGCGTCGCCCGGAGCGCTGGCGTAGCCGGCGCCGGCTTCGAGCGCGAGCTCGGCAGCGCCCGAGCGCGTGCTGGTTGCGATCGGCAGGCCGGAGGCCATCGCCTCGAGCGCGGCATTCGGGAACGGATCGTAGAGCGTCGGCAGCACGAACGCATCGGCGGCTCCGTACCACGGCCGCGGATCCGTCACCGCGCCAGCGAAGGTCACGCGTCCGGCGACGCCGAGGTCGCGCGCGCGCGCGGCGAAGCGAGCGAGCCTGCGATCGGAGCCCACGACCGCGAGACGAACCGGCTGCGGCAGCTTCGCGAGCGCGGCGAGCGTCGTCGCGAGGCCCTTGCGCTCGAAGCCCGACCCGACGTGGAGCAGGAGCACCGCGCCGGGATCGATCGCGTTCGCCGCGCGTACTGCCGCGCGCTGCGAAGCGAGCTCCGGGCTGAAGCGATCGGTCGCAACGGCGTTGTAGATGACGTGGAGCCTTGCGTCGTCGATGCGAAAGCGCGCGCGGATGTCGTCCCTCACCATCCGCGAGTTGCAGATGACCGCCTTGAGGCGCGGGCTCGCGAACATCCTGCGCTCCATCGCGAGCCGCCAGCGGTGATGCGGGCTCGCCGCGAGCGCGGCGCGGCGCAGCGCGGAGAGGTGGCGCGCACGCTCGTCGAGCCACGTTGCGTGCACGCCGTCGCCGGCCCGGAAGACGTCGCAGCACGGCAGGCGCTCGTGCGACTGGACGAGCGCCGCGCCGCCGGCCGCGACCGCGCGGCAGGCAGCGCGCGCGAATCCCGCATCGCGCCACAGACTGCCGAGGTGAAACGGATCGACGACGTGCACGTCGAGCGGATAGGCTTCGGGTTTCGGCCACGCGCGTGCGTAGATCGTCACGGCGATGCCGCGCTGCGCGAGCGCCTCGAGCGCCCCGTCGAGAAAGCGCTCGGCGCC
>JAFEDF010000043.1 GCA_018241785.1 Pseudomonadota bacterium
CGGTGCTGGGCTCCCCGCGCCACCCGCTACGACCGCCGCGCACACTCGCACCCGCGGCAACACGCTTCGCACTCGCCGCAACGCGCTTCGCACCCGCCAAGCGGATAAATCGCGCCGGTGCGGACGCTAGCCGGTGGCACCCGCGACTTCCGGGTCGCACGCGCGAGCGCTGGTCATCGCCACGATCGCGCACCCCGGCGCTGCGGCGAAGCGCGTCCGGCACCTGGCGTGGTGCGAGCGCGCGTGTGCGCGGCGGCCGCAGCGGGTGGCGCGGGGAGCCCAGCACCGCACCGCGCATGCCACAGGCGCACACCTGGCGAGGCCGCGCCGGGACCCGCAGGCCGTCGCTTGCGCACTCCGCGCGACGAGCAGCACGCCAGGCGCCAGACGCGCTCGAACGTGCAACGCGCACGGGCGAGCTCGCGCGACGAGCGCACGGCGCACGCGAACGCCTCACGCGGCCGCCTCGCGGATCAGCGCCTTCATCTCGCGCACCGCCTCGCGCAATCCGACGAACACGCTGCGCGCGACGATCGCGTGGCCGATGTGGAGCTCGCGCAGGCCCGGCATCGCCGCAACCGGCTGCACGTTGAAGTAGTTGAGCGCGTGGCCGGCATTGAAGCGCATCCCGCGCTCGCGCACCGCCGCGCCCGCATGGCGCAGCTTCGCGAGCTCGGCCGTGACGGCAGGGCTCTCGGCGTCGCGGCCGAGCGCGTGGAAGGCGTGCGCGTAGGGTCCGGTATGCAGCTCGCAGACGCGCGCACCGATGCGGGCCGCCGCGTCGACCTGGGCCGGATCGGCGTCGATGAACACCGACGTGACGATTCCCGCGCCTGCGAGGCGCGCGACCGCGTCTTTGAGCGTCGCTTCCCGCGCAACGATGTCGAGCCCGCCCTCGGTCGTGATCTCCTGCCGCCCTTCCGGCACCAGCATCGCCATCTCCGGCCTCAGCGCACACGCGATGCCGACCATCTCGCCGGTCGCCGCCATCTCCAGGTTGAGCTTGATGTGCACGAGGTCGCGCAGCCGGCGCACGTCGGCGTCCTGGATGTGCCGCCGGTCCTCGCGCAGGTGGACGGTGATGCCGTCGGCACCGCCGAGATGCGCTTCGACGGCCGCCCACACCGGGTCGGGCTCGTAGGTCCTGCGCGCCTCGCGCAGCGTCGCGACGTGGTCGATGTTCACTCCGAGCTCGATCACCTGCTTCTCCTCCGCTTCAGCCCGCTTCGCCGTCGTCGTCGAGCGCTGCGAGATCCTGCACGATCCGCCGGGTGAAGATCCGTCGGTGCTCGAGGTAGTGGTCGAGCACCCGGCGCATCAGCCGCTTGGCCTCGCCTGCCGTTCCGGCATCGGGATAGCTGCCGCTCGCAAGCGCAATCAAAGTGCTTCCACGCACCTCGGGCCACGCACCCGCCGGCTCCGCGGCGCGAGCGAGCGGGCCGCGGTCGATCGCGTAATGGTAGCTTCGCCCGGGCTCGACCGGTGCACCCGATTCACCCTCGCGTGTCAGCGTCATCGCGTAGCCGAGCTCGGCCAGCAGCCTCAGCTCGAAGTTGCGCAGCACCGCCGCCTGCGCCTGGGGATCGCCGCCCGCGCCGAGGGCACGAATCGAGCCGGCGTAGGCATCCCACAACGCCGGGTGCGGGTCCTCGCGCGGCAGCAGCTTCAGCACAAGCTCGTTCAGGTAGAACGCCGAGAGCAGCGCTGCTCCGGACGGCAGCGCCGCTCCCCCGGTCCATTCGGCCCTGACGAGCGTCTTCATCTCCCCCGATCCGGTCCACGCCAGCACGAGCGGCTGGAACGCCTGGAGCAGTCCGCGCAGCTCGGAGCGCGGCCGCTTCGCGCCACGAGCGACCAGCGCAACGCGCCCGGCGGCGCGCCCGAACGCCTCGACGATCAGGCTCGTTTCGCGATACGCGCGTGCGTGCAGCACCCATGCAGGCTCATCCTCGTGCGGCGCACGCGCCGTGCGCACGTCAATATCCGAGGCGCGTCAGCAGCGCCTCGCTGCGTGCCCACCCGGCCTTTACACGCACCCACACTTCGAGGTACACGCGGCCGCCGAACACGCGCTCCATGTCGGCGCGCGCCGCGGAGGCAATCGCCTTCATCCGCGAGCCGCCATCGCCGACGAGGATCGCGCGCTGGCCCGGCTTGTCGACGAGAATCGTCGCCCGGATGCGGCGGAGCGACCCCTCTTGCTCGAAGCTCTCGATGACGACCGCCGTCGCGTAGGGCACTTCGTCGCCGAGCTGGCGAAAGAGCTTCTCGCGGATGAACTCGGCGGCAAGGAAGCGCTCGTCGCGGTCAGTGAGCGCATCCCCCGGGTAGAGCGGCTTCGATGCCGGCAGCAGCTTCGCGACGGCACGCTTCAGGCTGTCGAGGCCGTCGCCGCGCTCGGCGGAGATCGGCACGATGGCGGCGAACTCGCGCAAGGTCGAAAGCGCCGCGATCGCCGGCAGCAGCACGTCGCGGTCGTCGAGGGCGTCGGTCTTGTTGAGTGCGGCGACGACGGGCACGCGCGGCGGCAGGAGCGCCAGGACCTCGCGATCGGCAGCGGTGAGGCGCGCCCCTTCCACGACGAAGACGATCGCATCGGCGGAGGCGAGCCCGTCGGTCACCGCGCGGTTGAGACGGTCGTTGAGAGGCGACCGGTGGCGGGTCTGGAACCCCGGCGTGTCGACGAAGAGAAACTGCACGTCGGGTTCGGTGACGATGCCCGTGATGCGGTGGCGCGTCGTCTGCGGCTTGCGCGAAGTGATGCTGATGCGGTTGCCGACGAGCGCATTGAGCAGCGTCGACTTGCCGACCGATGGCCGTCCGACGATCGCAACGTACCCGCAGCGATGGGGAGCGGTCCCCGGCTCAGCCACGGCCCGGCGCCTGCAACTCGGCGAGCGCGTGGGCAGCGGCGTCCTGCTCGGCGGAACGCCGGCTCGACCCCTCGCCCTTCGCGGTGAGGTCGAGCGCGCCAATCCGGCACTCGACGACGAAGCTCTGCGCGTGGGCGTCGCCCCGCGTCGCGACGATCTGGTACTCGGGCAGCGCTGTCCGGCGCGCCTGCAGGAATTCCTGCAGCCGCGTCTTCGGATCCTTGCCGAGCGCCGCCGGGTCGGCGTCGCGCAGGAGATCGGCGAACACGCCGTCGATCACATGTCCGGCGGCCGCAAACCCGCCGTCCTCCGCCACCGCGCCGAAGACCGCCTCGAGCGCGTCGGCGAGCGTCGACGCGCGGTCGGCCCCGCCGCTCTTCGCCTCTCCTTCGCCCAGCCTCAGGGCTGCGCCGAGCCCGAGCCCGCGCGCAAGGCGCGCCAGCGTGTCGCGGTTGACGAGATGCGCCCGGACCCGCGACAGCTCGCCCTCGGGAAGTCCGGGAAAGCGGTGATAGAGACGCAGCGCGATCACGCAGTTCAGCACCGCGTCGCCGATGAACTCGAGACGCTCGTTGTGCGGAGTGCCGAAGCTGCGGTGGGTGAGTGCCTGGCGCAACAGCTCCGGATCGCGAAACGCGTGGTCGATCGCGAGAGGCACGCCGTGCGTACTACTTGGTCGAGCGCGCCTCGAAGTCGAGGAGGATGCTCGCGTTGCCGATCATCGGCAGCACCTTCTGCCACGCGACCGACGCGACGATCGAGTCGCCCTCGCGCGTGACCATGACGTCCGACGCGCGCACCGAGTCGACGTATTCGGCCGAGAGCCGGCGATCCATCGCGCGGCGGACCGCGTCCGGCGTCGGGTTCTGCGCCTCCTGCATCGTCTGGTCGAGCGCCTTCTGCACGGTGAAGTACTCGATGTACGAAGGCCCGACGCGGAAGGCGACCAGCGCCACCACGATGACCACCGCGGTGGTGAACAGGAAGCCGATCATCGACAGCCCGCGCTGGTTTGCTTCAGTCATGCGTCCTCCCCTCGGATTGACCGGTGGCGCTCGCTCAGTGGATGGCAGTGCCGACACGCTTGAACTCGAAGGAAGCGATGTCGTCCCAGTTGAACCAGATGAAGAAAGCCTTGCCGCGGATGTCGGCATCCGGGACGAAACCCCAGTAGCGGCTGTCGTCGCTGTTGTCGCGGTTGTCGCCCATCATGAAGTAGTGGCCCGGCGGAACCCGGCACTTGAAGCCGTGTTCATTGTAGTCGCAGTTCTCGCGCCCCGGGAACGGACGCACGTTGCCGGGATAGACGGGCAGCATCCCGGTGTTGACCGCGATCATGTGGCGCTTCGCCGCGTCGCCCCCGGTGAGCTCGAGGCGCTTCTGCAGCGTCTCGAAACGCAGGCCCTCGAGGTAGCTGTAGCTGTCGTCGGGCTGCTGCGGCCACGGAACTCCGTTCACCGTAAGCTTCTTGTCGCTGTACTCGACGACGTCGCCGCCGACCCCGATTACCCGCTTGATGAAGTCCTGCGAGGGGTTGAGCGGGTACTTGAACACGACGACGTCGCCGCGCTGCGGGTCCCCGAGCGCAATCACCTTGCGGTCGAGGATCGGCAGGCGGATCCCGTAGACGAACTTGTTGACGAGGATGAAATCGCCGACGGCGAGCGTCGGCCGCATCGACGACGACGGGATCTTGAACGGCTCGACGACGAACGAGCGCAGCAGGAACACGGCGAGCAGGACCGGGAAGAACGACTTCGCGTACTCGACCCAGACCGGCTCGCGCGCGCCGGGCGCGCGCTTCGCCGCGAGCAGCCAGCGGTCGGCGAGCCATGCCGCGCCGGAGATCACGGTGAGCAGGAACAGGAGGAGGGCAAAGTTCATCGCAATCGGGTCGTATTCGGATGGATTTCGCGCGCGCCGGCCGGCTGGCGCCGCCGCGGGCGCGCCATTGTCTCACGCCCTGCCGGCCTCACTTGCTCCCGGCCTGCAGCACGGCCAGGAACGCCTCCTGCGGGATCTCGACGCTTCCGACGGCCTTCATCCGCTTCTTGCCGGCCTTCTGCTTCTCGAGCAGCTTCTTCTTGCGCGTGACGTCGCCGCCGTAGCACTTCGCGAGCACGTTCTTCCTGAGCGCCTTGATCGTCTCGCGCGCAATCACCTGCGCGCCGATCGCGGCCTGCACGGCGACGTCGAACATCTGGCGCGGGATCAGCGAACGCAGCTTCGCCGCCACCTCGCGCCCGCGGTAGGTGGCGACCGAGCGATGCACCATCACCGACAGCGCATCGACGCGCTCGCCGTTGATGAGGATGTCGAGCTTGACGACATCCGCCGCGCGGAACTCGCGGAACTCGTAGTCGAGCGACGCGTAGCCGCGCGAGACCGACTTCAGCTTGTCGAAGAAGTCCATCACCACCTCGGCCATCGGCAGCTCGTAGGTGAGCATCACCTGGCGGCCGGCGTACTGCATGTTCTTCTGCACACCGCGCTTCTCCGTCGCGAGCGTGATCACCGGCCCCACGTACTCCTGCGGCACCAGGATCGTCGCGGTGATCACCGGCTCGCGGATCTCCTCGACGCGCGACAGGTCCGGGAGCTTCGACGGATTCTCGATCTCGTGGACGGTGCCGTCGCGCAGCAGGACCTGGTAGACGACCGTCGGCGCGGTCGTGATGAGGTCCATGTCGTACTCGCGCTCGAGGCGCTCCTGCACGATGTCGAGGTGGAGGAGCCCGAGGAAGCCGCAGCGGAAGCCGAAGCCGAGCGCCTGCGAGACTTCGGGCTCGTAGCGCAGCGACGCGTCGTTGAGCTTCAGCTTGTCGAGTGCGTCGCGAAGCGCCTCGTACTGGTTGGACTCGACCGGATAGAGGCCGGCGAAGACCTGCGGCTTCACCTCCTTGAACCCCGGCAAGGCTGCCGCTGCCGGGCGCGACGCCAGCGTGACGGTATCGCCGACCTGCGCCGCCTTCAGTTCCTTGATGCCGGCGACGACGAAGCCGACGTCGCCTGCGGCGAGCGTCTCGCGCGCCGCCGACCGCGGGGTGAACACGCCGACCTGCTCGCAGGTGTAGGCGGCGCCGGTCGCCATCAGCTGGATCCGGTCGCGGGGCTTCAGCGTGCCGTCGAAGACCCGCACCAGCATCACCACGCCGACGTAGTTGTCGAACCACGAGTCGATGACGAGTGCCGCGAGCGGCGCCGAGGGATCGCCCTTCGGCGGCGGAATGCGCGCGATCACCGCTTCGAGGATGTCGTCGATCCCCTCGCCGGTCTTGGCGCTCGCGCGGATCGCATCGGTCGCGTCGATGCCGATGATGTCCTCGATCTCGCCGATCACCCGCTCCGGGTCCGCCGAAGGGAGGTCGATCTTGTTCAGCACCGGGATCACCTCGACGCCCTGCTCGATCGCCGTGTAGCAGTTGGCGACGGTCTGCGCCTCGACGCCCTGCGAGGCGTCGACCACCAGCAGCGCCCCTTCGCAGGCGGCGAGCGAGCGCGACACCTCGTAGGCAAAGTCGACGTGTCCCGGAGTGTCGATCAGGTGGAGCTCGTAGCGCGTGCCGTCGCGTGCCGTGTAGGTGAGCGCAGCCGTCTGAGCCTTGATCGTGATGCCGCGCTCGCGCTCGAGGTCCATCGAGTCGAGCACCTGCTCGCTCATCTCGCGGTCGGACAGGCCCCCGCAGCGCTGGATGAAGCGATCGGCCAGCGTCGACTTGCCGTGGTCGATGTGCGCGATGATCGAGAAGTTGCGGATGTTCTGCATCGGCAAAGCCGACTATTCTAGCCGATGCCGCCGGCTCAGCCCGGCCCGCCTTCGGCCAGGAAGGCGCGCACGCACGCTTCGTCGAGCACGTAGTGGCAGAGCTCGCGCCCCGCCGCGACCGGGCCCGCGAAGAGCACCGGCACGAGATCGCCGTAGCGGGCCTCGAGCTCGGCGCTCGCGTCGACGTCGAGCTCCTCCACGACGACGGGGCGGCCGGCGGCGAGCCTCAGCACCCCCTCGCGCATCTCGTCGCAGAGGTGGCAGTACGCGCGCGCCAGCAGCGTCAGCCGCAGCGTCAAGCCAGCCCCGGCCGAGGTGCTGCGGGAAGCGTCCCCATCCGCCCGCGCTCAGGGCGATGCCGGGGGCGCCGGCTTGATCGTCGCAAAGAACTGGCTGTCGCCGCGCCGCAGCTGCAGGGTCACCGCCGACGCGGGGTCGATCGCGGCGAGAAGCTCGTTCACCTGTCCCGCCGATCGCGCGGCGCGAATCTGGCCGTCGCGGACGATCGACAGGATCACGTCGCCCGGCTGCACATTGCCGCGGACGACGCCGACGACGTCCTCGATCAGCACGCCGCCCGAACCGATGTCGAGCTCGCGCCGCTGGTCGTCCGAAAGGTCGGCGAGCGCGAGACCGATCCGGTTGGCCTTCGGCCGCGGCTTCGCGGCCGGGGAATCGCGCCCCGCGGTGGCGGGCGCGCGATCCTTCAGCTCGGCGACGACGAGGCTCACGTCGAGCGGGGCGCCGTTTCGCCACAGCCCGAGGTCGATCTTCGTGCCGGGCCGGATCGCGGCAACGATCCGCGGGAGGTCGGCCGACGACGCGACGCTGTGACGGTCGACGCGCAGGATGATGTCGCCGACCCGCACTCCGGCCTTGCCTGCCGGACCGTCGCCATCGACTGCATTGACGAGCGCCCCCGCCGCTTCCTTGAGGCCGAACGCAGTCGCCGCGTCGGGCGACAGCATCTGGATCTGCACGCCGATGCGCCCGCGCGTCACGTGTCCATGCGCGCGAAGCTGCTCGACGGCGTTCATCGCGACGTCGATCGGGACCGCGAACGCGAGCCCCATGTACCCGCCGGTACGCGAGTAGATGAGCGAGTTGATGCCGATGACCTCGCCCCTCATGTTGAACAGCGGCCCGCCCGAATTGCCCGGATTGATCGCGACGTCGGTCTGGATGAACGGGACCAGGTTCTCCTGCGGCAGGTCGCGGCCCTTCGCACTGACGATCCCGGCCGTCATCGTGTTGTCGAGGCCGAACGGCTTGCCGATCGCGACGACCCACTCGCCGACCTTGAGCCTTGCCGAGTCGCCGATGGTGACGCGAGGCAGGTTCTTCGCGTCGATCTTAAGCAGCGCGACGTCGGTGCGTGCGTCGGAACCCACGACGCGCGCGGTGAACTCGCGCCGGTCGGAGAGGTGCACGGTGACCTCGCTCGCATCGTCGACGACGTGGGCATTGGTGACGACGTACCCGTCGGAGGAGACGATGAAGCCCGATCCGCTCGACTGCGGCTCGAACTCGCGGTCGCGCCCGCCCTGGTCGCGCCCGCCCTGGTCGCGCCCGCCCTGGTCGCGCCCGGGCGGCCGGCCGAAGCGCCGGAAGAACTCGGAGAAGGCGTCGTCGTCGGACAACTGGGCTCCGTGCGCCCGGCGGGGCTTTTGTGTGACGTCGATCGATACGACTGCCGGCGCCTGCCGCGCGTAGAGTTCGGTGAAATCGGGGAGTGCGCCGCCGCGCCCCTGGCCGGAGGCCACGTTCGGTGCCGCGACCGTGACGAGCGCGGCCAGTGCCGCGACCCGCAGGCCGCGTGCGGCGCGCAGTTGCGCTGACATCATGATTCTCCCTTGTCGATATCGGCCCCGGGACGGGGTGCTATCGGTGTTCGACGGAATTGGCGATCTGGCGCACCGTGGCGCCCGGCGTTTCTCCCATCACCGTCACCAGGTGGTCGCCGCGCCGCACGCTGTAGACATTGAGCCCGCCCTGGTGGACGAGGCCGGCCGGAGCGCGTGCGGATGCCGCCGGCTCGACGAAGACCGAGACCGACACGAGCCCGTCGCTGTACACGAGGTGCGCCACCGGATCGGGCCGCCCGTGCAGCTTGCGGTAGCCTTCCATGATCTTGCTGAACCCCGGCGGGACGCGCGTCACGACCCAACCCGTGTCCTCGACCGCGAGATCGTGTGGGGTGCCTTCGATCACCCGCCAGTCGGGCGGCGTGACGGGCCACGACGGCGCCACCAGCGCCGGATCGGCCGGGATGCCGAGCTTGATGTCGGTAAACGCGAACTGCTCGACGCCGGCGCCCGCCTCGTTCACCACGCGCGCCTTCAGGAGAAGCCCGGTTTCGCTGTCGGACCAGAAGCGGTGGCCGTAGCGCAGCCCGTCGCGCGGGCGGAACACGACGACCTCGGCTGGACGCCCGCTGACCCGGTCATCGCCGACGACCTCGAAGTCGTAGTAGCGCGACAGCGTGTCGCGCTGCTCGCCCGACAGCGAGGGGAACACGTTGCGGAACGTGCGCGGCTCGACGCGAACGAGCTTCGCGTCGGGGTAGTAGCAGCGAACCTCGCCTCGCGTGCGAATGAGCTCGCGCGCCGGGCCGTCGAGGTTGGTGAGCTTCTCGAACTGCCGGCCGCCGTCGATGATGTGCGCGATCCGCGACGATTCGACGTGCGTGCCGATCTGGTAGACGATGGTCCCGACGTAATTCATGCTGCGCGCGGCGGCTGCCGCGCGCAGCAGCCACTGCATCGCGTCCTCGGCGTGCGCGGCGGGCGCTGCGAGCACGACGGCGAGCGCGGCGGGTGCGAGCCACGACGCCGCGCGTCGGGCCAACGCGGGTGGGATGCCGCGCATCAGGGCCTGACTTCGCGCGTCACGGCAACGTCGCGCAGATAGGGTCCGACGCCCTGCAGGATCGCCGACGGCGCGTACTCCTGGTGCGCGAGCAGGTAGTCGGTCGACACCGTGGTCGGGCCGATCTCGGAGCTGCGCATGCTTCCGGCAGCCGCCACGCGCGCGAGGCCCGCGGGCGTGGCGTCGACGAGCGACCACGCAGTCCAGCCGACGACGGCGACGGCGGCGAGCGTCGCGGCCACCGCCCACGCCCAGGCGGCCGGACGCGGCGGCGCCGGAGCGTGCGGCGCCAGCACCGTCGGTTCGGCGGCGAGGCGCTTCGCCACGTCCGCGCTGAGGTCGCGCGTCGCGCCGACCTCGCCGCGCAGCACGTCACCGATCGCGTGGTAGCACGTCCACGTCAGCATCCCCTGCCGCTGCCGCAGCGCGTGCCATGCCGCGTGGTCCTCGACACCCCCGACCTCGCCGTCCATCAAACGTGAGATATCCTCGCTCATCACCATCTCCGGTTTCCGTCGACATCGAGCAGCGGCCGCAGTTCGGCGGCGATCGATTCGCGGGCGCGGAAGATCCGCGACCGCACCGTTCCGATCGGACAGTTCATCACCGTCGCGATTTCCTCGTACGACAGGCCTTCGATCTCGCGCAGCGTGATCGCCGTGCGCAGGTCCTCGGGGAGCTGCTCCATCGCGCGGTTCACGGTGGTCGCGATCTGCTTGCCGAGCAGCTCGGCCTCCGGCGTCGCGGTGTCGCGCAACTGCTCGGCATCCTCGAAGGACTCGGCGTCCTCGTGGTCGAACCCGGTCGACGTCGGCGCCCGCCGCCCCATCGCGACGAGATAGTTCTTCGCCGTGTTGATCGCGATCCGGTAGAGCCACGTGTAGAACGCGCTGTCCCCGCGAAAGCTCGGCAAAGCGCGATACGCCTTGATAAACGCCTCCTGCGTCACGTCCTCGACCTCGGCCGGATCGCGCACCAGGCGCGACAGCAGCCGGCCCAGCTTGCGCTGGTACTTCGCCACCAGCAGCTCGAACGCATGCTTGTCGCCACGCTGCGCCCGCAGCACGAGCTGCTGATCGACCTCGCGATCACCCATCAAGCGGGCAGTCCCTGATTAGCGTCGTTGTTATGCCCGCCGGAAGGCGGAAGCGGCGCCCGGCGGCCGCCCGGCACCGGGCGGAAGGCGCCGCGCGCGTCGACACCACGCGCGCTTGCTGCAACAGACCGCCTCGCGCGCGCCAAGTTCATCGCCCGGCTCCGCCGGAGCGCATCTGCGCCCGGGGTGCCGGCGCGTGCAGCGCGACGGCCGGGCGCACCTCCCCGGTGACCGTCCCGCGGTAATTGGCGAGGTCGCGTCGCGCCCACGGCGCGAGCACCGCGCGCGCTTCGGCGTCGACGAGACCCAGCGCCTCGAGCACCGCGACCACCGCCGGATGAAGGCCGCGTTTCTGCCCGTCGACGACCTTGACGGCGATGCCGATGCCCCGGCTGCGGACACCGACCGCCTGCACCCCCTCGGCGCCGATCTTGGTCACCCAGTCACCGCGCCCGGCGCGCATCAGCGCGAGGTCGCTGCGCGCCTCGCCCGACACCATCTCGGGATGCGCGGTCATCGCGTCCGCGATCCGCCGCGGCGCTTCGCCGTAGCCGGTGTCGCCGCGGTCGGAAGCGAGGCGCGCGAAGGCCAATGCCAGCGCGGACAGCGGCACCGCGTAGTTGGGCGCCGAGCAACCGTCGATTCCTGCCTGCAGGCGGGCCTCCGGGACCCCGGTGAACGCAGCGACCGCGCGCCGGATCGCCTGCTGCAGCGGATGCTCGAACGCGAGGTAGTGCACAGGGTCCCAGCCGCAGAGCGTGCAGTGGGCGAGCATGCCGGCATGTTTGCCCGAGCAGTTGTGGGCGAGCGGCGAGTACGGCGGCGGCGGCGCAAACTTCGCGAGTGCTTCGTAGAAGCCCGGCACGTGGGTGCCGCACTGGAGGTCGTCCGGGCCGTTGCCGGCGCGCGCCAGCATGTCGGCGACGCCCTCGACGTGGCGCGGCTCGCCCGAGTGGCTCGCGCACATCAGCGCCACCTGCGCCTTCGAGTAGCCGAAACGCTCGACGCCTCCCGCCGCGACGAACGAGAGCGCCTGCAGCGGCTTCAGCGCGCTGCGGGTGAACGTGAGGAATTCGGGGTCGCCGGCCGCCGCGACCCATGCGCCGTCGCGGTCGACGACCGCGACCGACCCCAGGTGGATGCTCTCGACCGCACCGCCTCGCGTCGTCTCGGCGAGCGGCACGTGGGCAGGCCGCGGCACGCGCCCGGCGTCGGCATTCGGGGAAGTCATGGCGGTCGCTGCGGGCACGGCCGCCATTATCGCCGATCGCCGCCGCCGGTCAGGATGGTGCCGCGCTACCCGACAGCGCCGCGCGAATCTGCTCCAGCGCCGAAGGATCCTCGATCGTGGTGAGGTCACCCGGATCGCGCCCCTCTGCGAGCGCCTGGATCGAGCGCCGCAGGAGCTTGCCCGAGCGGGTCTTCGGCAGCAGCGTGACGAAATGCACGTGCGCCGGACGGGCGATCGCACCGAGCTCGCGATCGACCGTCTGCATCACCTCGTTCTGCAGGGCCGCGGCGCCGCCCGGTCCGTCGAGCCGCGCCGGATCCTTGACGACCGCAAAGGCGACCGGGACCTGGCCCTTGACGGCGTCCTGTACGCCGACCACCGCGACCTCGGCGATGCCTGCGTGCGCCTGGACCGCCTCCTCGATCTCGCGCGTGCCGATCCGGTGCCCGGCGACGTTGATGACGTCGTCGGTACGGCCGAGCACGAAGTAGTAGCCGTCGGGGTCGCAGGTCGCCCAGTCGAAGGTCGAATAGATCTGCCGTCCGGGAACGGTCTCGAAATAGGTCCTGATGAAACGCGCGTCGTCGCCCCACACGGTGGTCATGCACCCGGGCGGCAGCGGCGGCGCGATGGCGAGCACGCCCTTCTCGCCGGTCGCGGAATCGGCCCCGGTGGCGCCGTCGACGAGCCGCACGTCGTAGCCGTAGACCGGGAACGACGGCGAGCCGAACTTGCGCGGCGTGTCGGCTACGCCCGGCTGCGCCGACAGGATCGGCCAGCCGGTCTCGGTTTGCCAGTAGTTGTCGACGACGGCCACGCCGAGCGCCTCGGCGGCCCAGCGCGCGGTCGGCTCGTCCAGCGGCTCGCCGGCGAGGAACAGGTAGCGCAGCGACGAGAGGTCATGGCGCTTCATGAACGCCGGATCCTGCTTCTTCAGCACGCGGATCGCCGTCGGCGACGTGAACATCGTGCGCGGCCGGTGCTCCTCGACGATCTTCCACCAGATGCCCGGATCGGGACGGATCGGCAGCCCCTCGTACATGATCGTCGTCGAGCCGTTCAGGAGCGGCCCGTAGACGATGTACGAGTGGCCGACGACCCAGCCGATGTCGCTCGTCGTGAACATCGCCTCTCCCGGCGCCACCGAGAAGATGCGCCGCATCGACGAGACCAGTGCCACCGCGTGGCCCCCGGTGTCGCGCTGGACGCCCTTCGGCTGCCCGGTCGTCCCCGACGTGTAGAGGATGTACGAAGGCTCCGACGATTCGAGCCATTCGCAGTCGACCCGCGCGCCGCGGTGCCCGGCGGCAAGCGCCGCCCAGTCGACGTCGCGGGGCGCCTGCATCGCATGCTGCGGGTCGAGTCGGCGGTCGAACAGGAGCACGTGCCGCGGCGGGTGCCGGGCGATCGACAGCGCTTCGTCGACGAGCGGCTTGTAGGGCAGGACCTTGCCCCCGCGCATGCCGGCATCGGCGGTCACCAGCAGCACCGGCTTCGCGTCGTCGATGCGCGTCGCGAGACTCGCCGATGCGAAGCCGCCGAACACGACCGAGTGAATCGCGCCGATGCGCGCGCAGGCAAGCATCGCGAACGCAGCCTCGGCGATCATCGGCATGTAGATCAGCACGCGGTCGCCGCGCCCGACACCGAGCGCCTTCAGCATCGCTGCGCAGCGGTTCACCTCGGCGTGGAGCTCGCGGAAGCTGTACTTGCGTGACTCGCCGGTCTCGGTCGAGATGTAGACGAGCGCCGGCGAATCGCCGCGCTCGGCGAGGTGGCGATCGATCGCGTTGTGACACAGGTTGGTCGTGCCGCCGACGAACCAGCGGGCGAACGGCGGGCGCGAGTAATCGAGCACGCGCTCGAACGGTGTGTGCCAGTCGACGATCTTCGCTTCATCGCGCCAGAATGCCTCGCGGTCGCTGATCGAGCGCCGGTGAAAGGCCGCATACGCGGCGCGCGCGGCTCCCGCCGGCGCAGTCTCGTTCATGCCCATGGCAGACTCCTCCTTCCTCGTTCCCCTCTCCTCACTCCCGTCTCTTCGTTCCTCGCCGCTACGGATGACTGTCCGCCGCGATGCGCACGACCGTGCGCCCGCGCACCATGCCCTTGAGGTAGGCATCGAAATGCGTCGGCAGTTCGTCGAAGTCGATCGTCCGCACCTGGTCGTGGACGCGATCGGGCCGCCACTCGGCGGCGAGCTTGTTCCAGATCCGCTGGCGCAGCGGCATCGGGGCGTTGGCGCTGTCGGTGCCGAGCAGGTGAACGCCGCGCAGGATGAACGGCGCGACCGTGGTCGAGAGCTTCATTCCCATCGCGAGCCCGACCGCCGCAACCGTTCCGGCGATCTTCGAGCTCGCGAGGAGCCAGGCGAGCATGTCGCCGCCGAGATTGTCGATGGCCCCGGCCCAGGTCGCCTTCTCGAGCGGGCGGACCTTCGTGAGGTCGATCGCCGAGCGCAGCATGACGTCGGTCGCGCCGATGCCGCGAAGATAGGCCGCCTCCTCGCCCTTGCCGGTGATCGCCACCACCTCGTGGCCCTCCTTGGCGAGGATCTCGATCGCCACCGATCCGACTCCGCCGGTCGCCCCGGTGACGGCGACCGGGCCGTTGCCGCGCACGAGGCCGTTGTGCTGCATCAGGTGGACCGCGAGGCCCGCGGTGAAGCCCGCAGTGCCGATCGTCATCGCGTCGAAGGCCGTCATGCTCTCCGGGCGCCGCACGACCCAGTCGGCCGGCACGCGGACAACCTCGGCGTAGCCGCCGTCGTGCGACACGCCGAGCTCGTAGCCGGTGACAAGCACCTTGTCTCCGCGCCTGAAGCGGGGATCAGCCGACGTTTCGACGGTGCCCGCCATGTCGATTCCGGCGACGGTCGGGAACTTGCGCATGATCCTGCCGGCGCCGTTGTACGAGAGGGCGTCCTTGTAGTTGATCGTCGAGTACTTGGTTCGTATCACCACTTCGCCCGGATCGAGCTCGTCGAGCGACATCGGCACGAAACGGCTCGCGACGACGCCGTTCTCCTCAAACGTGCGGTAGGCGGTGAACTTCTGCACTGGCATCTCCTCGCGCCGTCAGGCGCAGTATGGACGCAACGCTGGCTTCATCGCGGGTCGCTGCCGCCACCGCCGTCGGCGATGTGGGGCAGCGCCATGTAATCGCGCGTCCGCATCTCGACGAGCCGGCTGACCGTACGCGGAAACTCGCGCACGTTGGGACCATCGGGATAGAGGGACTCGGGGGACACGGCGGCCGAGGCGACCAGCTTCACGCGATGATCGTACAGGATGTCGACGAGCCAGGTGAAGCGCCTCGCCTGGTCCGCGGTCTGCGGGCCGAGCTGCGGGATGCCCGAGATCAGCACGACGGCGAAGCGCCGCGCGAGCTCGAGATAGTCGCGCTGCGAGCGGGGCCCGTCGCAGAGGGCGGCGAAATCGAACCAGACGACGCTTCCGGCGCGCCGCTTCGCCGGGAGCGTGCGACCGTCGACGACGAGACGCGTCTCCTCGTCGGGGCCGGCGCGCATCGCCTCGAACGCCCGATCGAGCGCGCTCTCGGATGCGGCGCCCGCCGGCACGTACCAGGTCTCGAGGCGGCCGAGAGCCTGCAGCCGGTAGTCGACCCCGGCGTCGACTTCGACGACGTCGAGCCACTGCTTGATCGTCGCGATCGCCGGGAGAAAGCGCTCGCGCAGCAGGCCGTCGGGCCACAGCGTGTCGGGCGCGTAGTTCGACGTCACCACCAGAACGACCCCGTCGCCGAACATCGCCTCGAGCAGGCGGCCGAGGATCATCGCGTCGGCGATGTCGGAGACGTGGAACTCGTCGAAGCAGATCAGCCGGTAGCGCCGCGCGAGGCGGGTGGCCACCGTCGCCAGCGGATCGGCCTCGTCGCGGATCGCCGCCAGCGCATCCTGTGTCTCGCGCATGAACGCATGGAAGTGGATGCGCGTCTTGCGCCGGATGCCGACCGTGGCATAGAAGCTGTCCATCAGGAGGCTCTTGCCGCGGCCCACCCCGCCCCAGAGGTAGATTCCGCGGGGGACCGGCGGCGCCGCGAAGAGCCGCCTCAGGCGCGACTCGCGCGCCGCGCGAAACGCCTCGAGCTCGTCGGCGAGATCCTGCAGGCGCTCCATCGCCGCAACCTGCGCGGCGTCGAGCGTCGAATGGCGGTGATCGAGAAGAGGCTCGAGGTAGTCGATGAGGCCGCCGTGGCGGCGTGCGATCTGGCCCGGGTCCTCGCCGCTCATCGTCCGCGGCCCGGGCGCCTCAGATGTTCAGCGCGCGGCGGCCCACCGCAAGCGCCGCCTCGCGAGTCGCCTCCGACAGCGTCGGATGGGCGTGGCAGATGCGCGCGAGGTCCTCGCTCGCGGCGCCGAACTCCATCGCGACGACCCCTTCCTCGACGAGCTCGCCCGCCATCGGGCCGACGACGTGCATGCCGAGCACGCGGTCGTTTCCGGCGTCGGCGACGATCTTCACGAATCCGGAGGTCTCGCCCATCGCCCGTGCGCGCCCGTTGGCGGTGAACGGGAAGCTGCCCACGCGGACGTCGACGCCGGCCGCGCCGAGCTCGCGCTCGGTCCTCCCGACCCATGCGATCTCGGGCGCCGTGTAGATCACCCACGGAATCGTCCCGAAATCGACTTCGGGGCGCTGCCCGGCGATGCGTTCGGCGACCGCGACACCCTCCTCCTCGGCCTTGTGCGCAAGCATCGGTCCGCGCACGACGTCGCCGATCGCCCACACGTTGGGCAGGTTCGTGCGGCACTCGGCGTCGACCTCGACGAAGCCGCGCGCATCGAGCGCGAGGCCGATGTCCCTGGCTCCGAGCCCTGCCGTCGTCGGGACGCGCCCGATCGACACGATCAGCCGGTCGAACCTCGCCTGCTGGCCGCTTCCGTCGGCGTCGCGCCAGGCGACGTCGACGCCATCGGGGCCGGCACCGACCGCTCCGACGGTGACGCCGAAGCGCATCGCAAGGCCCTGGCGGGTGAGCGACCGCAGCGCCTCCTTCGCGACGGCTTCGTCGGCTGTGGGAAGCAGGCCGGGAAGCGCCTCGAGGATGGTCACCTCGGCCCCGAGCCTGCGCCAGACGCTGCCGAGCTCGAGGCCGACCACGCCTGCACCGATGACACCGAGGCGCTTGGGCACCTCGGCGATCGCGAGTGCGCCCGCATTGTCGAGCACGCGCAGGTTGTCGAACGCGACCCCGGGAAGCGGGCGCGGCAGCGAGCCGGTGGCAACGATCACGTGCGTCGCTGCGAGCTCGGCGGCGCCGGGACCGTCGACGGCGACGACCCAGCGCTCACCGCTGCGGCCGGCAACGCGCGCGCGGCCGTGGAACGGCGTCACCTTGTTCCTGCGGAAGAGCAGCAGGATCCCGTCGTTGTTCTGCGCGACGATGCGCTCCTTGCGGGCGAGCATCTTCGCGACGTCGATCGACAGCCCGCCGATGGCGATGCCGTGCTCGGCGAAGCCGTGGCCCGCGCGCTCGAAGTTCTCGGACGACTGCAGCAGCGCCTTCGACGGGATGCAACCGACGTTGGTGCAGGTGCCGCCCGGCGCGGGCTTGCCGTCGCGGCGCGTCCAGTCGTCGACGCAGGCGACGCTGAAGCCGAGTTGTGCGGCGCGGATTGCGGCGATGTAGCCGCCCGGTCCGGCGCCGATCACGACGATGTCGAATTCCTGGCTCATGGACTGTTCCGTGGGGGTCGGGGCGCGCGCGCGGGCACGTTGCAGCCGCCTGCGGGGCGCGCGCTCAGAGGTCGAGCAGGAGCCGCGCGGGATCCTCGAGCGCCTCCTTGATCGCGACGAGCGACAGCACCGCCTCGCGGCCGTCGATGATGCGGTGGTCGTAGGATTGGGCGAGGAAGTTGATCGGCCGCACGACGACCTGCCCGTCGACGACGACCGCACGCTCGCGCGTGGCGTGGACGCCGAGGATCGCCGACTGCGGCGGGTTGATGATCGGCGTCGACAGCATCGATCCGAACACCCCGCCGTTGCTGATCGTGTAGGTGCCGCCCGTCAGCTCCTCGACGGTGAGCTTGCCGTCCTGTGCGCGCCTGCCGTAGTCGGCGATCCGGCGCTCGATGTCGGCGATCGACATCTGGTCGGCGTCGCGCAGGATCGGCACGACGAGACCGCGCGGACTGCCGACCGCGATGCCGATGTCGTAGTAGCCGTGGTAGACGATGTCGTTGCCGTCGATCGATGCGTTGACGAGCGGGTACTTCCTGAGCGCGTGCACGGCGGCCTTGATGAAGAAGCCCATGAAGCCGAGCTTGACGCCGTGCTCCTTCTCGAAGCGCTCCTTGTAGCGGTTGCGAAGCTCGATCACCGCCTGCATGTCGACTTCGTTGAACGTCGTGAGGATCGCCGCGGTCGACTGCGATTGCACGAGGCGCTCGGCGACGCGCGCGCGCAGGCGCGACATCGGCACGCGCTGCTCGGGCCGCGCGCCCGGCGCCGTCGCCGGCGCGACGGCGGGGATTGCCGGAGCAGC
>JAFEDF010000044.1 GCA_018241785.1 Pseudomonadota bacterium
CATGCTGCCGACGCTCGTCGTCCTGCTCGTGCTGGCGTGGGTGCTCGTCCGCGGCTGGCTCGCACGCACGCGCAGGCTCGCACGGCGCGACGCATGGGATGGCGGGGTGCGGCGCCTTCTGCCCGAGATGACCTATTCGGCGACGGGGTTCTCCAATCCCGTTCGCGTCGTCTTCGATGCGATCTTCCGGCCGACGACGATCGAGGATACGCGCGAGACGGTCGCCGAGCACTTTCGCATGGCGATCCGCCGTGAGAAGGAACGGGTGCACCTGGTGGACAAGCTTCTCTTCCACCCGGTGCGGGGCGCAATGCTGGGGTTCGCGAGACTTCTCGCCGTGATGCACCATGGGCGCATCAACGCGTATACGGCTTACGCACTCCTCGCGTTGCTGATCGTCCTCGTCATGCTTCCCGGAGGTTAGTCCGCACCCCGGGCCGGGACAGGCGAGCGAGGACCACCCTCCGATCGCAGACGATGAGCATCTGGACGCTTGTCGTACTGGTTCTCGCGACCTGCGCGGCAGGTGCGGCGGTCGGATGGTTCGTTCCCGAGCGTCGCTGTCCGCTCGTCGTCGCCTGGGCGGGTTCGCTCGCTGCGCTTGCGCTGCTGGTTGCGAGCGTAGAGGTCCTCGTGTCGGGCGCTCCGGCCCAGGTCGCGCTGTGGACCGTGCGACCGCTCGGTGTCCTCATGCTTGCGCTCGACCCGCTGGCCGCATTCTTCCTGCTCGTCAGCGCCGTGGTCTTCGTTGCAACTTCGGTCTTTTCCGCCGGATACCTCGGACACTATCTCGGCCGGTACAGCCTGCGCGCATTCGCGACCTGGTACCTGTTGCTCTTCGCGTCGATCGTTCTGGTCATAGTCGCGGCCGACGCATTCACCTTCCTGCTGGCGTGGGAGGCGATGTCGATTGTGTCGTACCTCCTCGCCGACTTCGACCATCGGCGTGCCGGAACCTCACGAGCGGCGTTCATCATGCTTGCGATGGGCGAGGCCGGATTCATGGCGGTAACCGTGGCATGCGTGTTCGTCGGCGTACACGCGGGATCGCTGATGTTCACTGATTTCAGGACGGCGAGTGCGGCGCTCGGTCCGCTCGCCCGCTGGCTCGTCTTTCTTCTCACGTTCTTCGGGTTCGGCGTCAAGGCCGGACTCGTTCCGGTCAACACCTGGCTGCCGCGCGCCCACCCCGCCGCACCGGCGAACGTATCGGCGGTACTCTCGGCCGTCATCCTCAACCTCGGGCTCTACGGGATCCTGCGGTTCGACGGCGACCTCGTTCACATCGACGCCGTCGGGCCGGGGGTCGTCGTGCTGATCATCGGTGCAGTCTCTGCGCTGGTCGGCATCCTCTATGCAACGACCGAGAATGACCTGAAGGCGATGCTTGCACACAGTTCGATCGAAAACATGGGGATCGTCACCGCCGGCCTCGGAGCCGGATGGATCTTCGCAGCCGGGGGTCACGCCGCGGCGGCGGCGATCGCCTTCGTTGCAGCGTTCTATCACGTCGCCAATCACTCGGCGTACAAGGCGCTGCTGTTTCTCGGTGCCGGAGTCGTCGACGTGCGGGCCGGCACGCGCGATCTCAACCGACTGGGTGGGCTCGTTCGGGTGCTACCGTGGACGTCGGCCGCGTTTCTCGTCGGGGCACTCGGCATCGCTGCACTGCCGCCGTTCAACGGCTTCGTGAGCGAATGGCTCACGCTGCAGACGATGCTGCGCTCGGCCGAGCTTGGAGTGACCTGGGTGAAGGTCGTCTTTGCGCTGTGCGGCGCGATCCTGGCGCTCACTGCGGCACTTGCCGTCACGTGCTTCGTGAAGGCCTTCGCGATGGGATTTCTCGGCATGTCGCGCTCGCCTGCCGCTGCCGCGGCGCACGAGCCCGGGCGATCGGGACTCGTGCCGCTTGCGTTCCTCGCGCTCGTCTGTGTGCTCCTCGGGGCGCTGCCCACGTACGTCGTCCCCGCACTCGATTCCGTCACTTCCGCATATGCCGGCGCGAGTGCCACCGATGCGCTCGTGCCGCCGTTCTTCGGCACTGCAGCAGGCCACGCGAGACTCCCGGCTTCGTTCGCAGCCGAGTTCCGCGATCTCGGAGCGCAACTCGGCGGCGGGATTGCTCCCGGGCGCGGATTGATCGTCCTGCATCGCGGCGGTGAGCCCAACCCCGTCGTCTTTGCGATGTCGACGTCGTACATGGTGACCGTGCTGATCGCATTGCTGGTCGCGAC
>JAFEDF010000045.1 GCA_018241785.1 Pseudomonadota bacterium
ACCGTCGGCGTTCGCGAATGCGACAGCAACCTTTTGAATCTGCTTTCCGGAGACGCCCTTCCCCTTTCGGTCATAGAAGTGTGACTCTTCACGAGATGCAGATTCGAGTACCTCTGCTTCGGTCAGTACCCTAGTCCTCATCGTATTCCTCGCTGTTCTCCGCTCCGAAGGCGTCTATCGAGACGTGTTGTGGGCCTGAAGGCGGGTTCAACAGAACCTATTTCGTGAGTTCCCGGAGGCGCACCCACTCCCTTGGTCGCCTCTGAAAAGTCCAGAACGACCAGCCGTTGGCGCCTCGGCCTAGTGCGGCCCGAGCTGCGGCGCTTGGAGACTCGTATAAGCGGCCTTTGTAGCTAATATGCCCATCTCGACGCAGGCTCGCGCGGAACTTTCGTTTCTTGCGATAGCCGATCAACGTGATCCTGCGTTCCACCGCCCCCTGCAACGCGGTTGTTCCGTAACGACCGGCGGCCTTGGCGCGGCGTCGGCGTTGAGCCGCCTTGCCGCCCAGGACCATTGCGCGCCGGTCGGCGTCGGTTTGGCTCATGAAATGATTGACCGAGTTCAGAAGATTCTGCGCTCCAACCAGCCGCCCGGAGACGTGGTTACCCGGTGGGCTCGTCACGCGGAGGACAAGAGATTCAAGCGGCTTGATATGTTCGTAGCCAGTCGTGATGTAGACGCTGAATCGATCCCACTTGCGTCGGTGTCGATCTTTGAGATGATGCTTCACTCGGTTGATCAAGTTGTTTGCAAGACCAACGTAGTAGAGGCGGTCTCCCTTATAAAGTGCGTACACCCCGGAGCGTCCGTGGAACATGCGTCTGATCACACCGGGATAATCATCGAGAACCCGCCCGGAAATGCGCTCGAGGTACTGATGAACAATCGTGTCCTTCTTTCTTTTTCGAGACATATCGCCTCCCTTGACGGGTGTCTACGCCACCGCCCACCCCTCGCACAGCACCTCCGCTTGCTCTAGCACCGTCTGCGTCGCCTTCTCTTGCTTGTCCGGCGGGTAGCCGTATTTTCGCAGGATGCGCTTCACGAGCGAACGTAGGTTGGCGCGGACGTTCTCGCGCACGGCCCAGTCGATGGTCACGTTCGCCCGCACGGCCTTGACCAGCTCCCGGGCGATCATGCGCAGGTTCTCATCGCCGAGCACCTTCACGGCGCTGTCGTTCACTTCGAGCGCGTCGTAGAACGCGACCTCCTCATCGGTGAGGTCGAGCGCCTTGCCGCGATCCCGGGCCTCGCGCATTTCCTTGGCGAGCCCGATCAGCTCCTCGATCACCTGCGCGGTCTCGATCGAGCGGTTCTGATACTGCCGGATCGACTTCTCCAGCAGGTCGGCGAACGAGCGCGCCTGGACGACATTCTTCCGCCCGCGCTTGCGAATCTCTCCGTGGAGGAGTTTCTGCAACAGCTCGACCGCGAGGTTGCGCTGAGGCATTTGCCGGACCTCGGCCAGGAAATCGTCAGACAGAATCGAGATATCCGGCCTCTTGAGTCCGGCCGCCGCGAAGATGTCGATCACTCCTTCGGGGCTGACAGCCTTGGAGATGATCTGCCGGACCGCGTGGTCCAGCTCCTCGTCGGTGCGGGCGTCGCCCGGCGCGCGCTTGGCCAGCGCTGCGCGCACGGCCTGGAAGAAACCGACGTCGTCGCGGATCCGCAAGGCTTCCTCGTGCGGCACCGCTAATGCGAAGGAAAGCGACAGCTCATGCACCGACGCGAGCCACCGCTCCTTGCCTTCGCGCTGCGCGAGCACGTGCTCCAGCGCGGCCGGAACCAATCCCAGCCGCTGTGCCGGAGTTCCGGTCAGCCACTTCGACCAATCGAATCCGTGCATCATCCCGGAACACACCTCGTACTTCTCGAGCATGACGGCGACCGCTTCCTGTTGGTCGATGGCGGTCTTGCCGGAGCCGCCGCATTCCGTGTACGTGGCCAGCGCGGCCTTCAGCTCGGGCGCCAGGCCGAGGTAGTCGACGACCAAGCCGCCGCGCTTGTCTCGGAAGACGCGGTTCACGCGCGCGATCGCCTGCATGAGCCCGTGCCCCCGCATTGGCTTGTCTAGGTACATGGTGTGGAGCGACGGCGCGTCGAAGCCGGTGAGCCACATGTCGCGGACGATGACGAGCTTGAAGCGGTCGCCCGGATGGCGGAAGCGGTTCGCGAGCGCCTCACGCCTAGGCTTGTTGCGGATATGCGGCTGCCAATCGAGCGGGTCGGACGCGGAGCCCGTCATCACGATCTTGATCTCGCCCTTGGCATCATCGTCGTCGTGCCAATGCGGCCTCACGCGGACGATTTCGCGATAGAGCTCGACGCAAATGCGCCGGCTCATACACACGACCATCGCCTTCCCGTCCATGGCGTCGAGGCGTGTCTCGAAATGGTTGACGAGGTCCTGCGCGATGAGCTTGACGCGCTTCTCCGCACCCACGACCGCTTCGAGCTGCGCCCATTTGCTCTTGAGCCGCTCCTTGCGGTCGACCTCCTCGCCTTCGGTCGCCTCCTCGAACTCCGGATCGATCTTCGGGCGCTCGGATTCGTCCAGAGCCAGCTTCGCGAGACGGCTCTCGTAGAAGATCGGCACCGTCGCTTGGTCCTTTACCGCGCGCTCGATGTCGTAGATGCTGATGTAGTCGCCGAACACCGCTCGGGTGTTGGCGTCGGCAAGCTCGATCGGCGTTCCAGTGAAGCCGATGAACGACGCGTGCGGCAGCGCGTCGCGCATGTGGCGCGCGAAGCCGTCGATGAAGTCGTATTGGCTGCGGTGTGCCTCGTCGGCGATGACCACGATGTTGCGACGATCGGAGAGCACCGGGTGGCGGTCACCCTTCACCTCAGGGAAGAACTTCTGGATCGTCGTGAACACGACTCCGCCGGAAGCAACTGAGAGCTTCGCGCGCAGGTCTACGCGGTCGGCCGCCTGCACCGGCGTTTGCCGCAACAACTCCTTGCACCTGGCGAACGTGCCAAAGAGCTGGTCGTCGAGGTCGTTGCGGTCGGTGAGCACGACGATGGTCGGATTCTCCATCGCCGACTCGCGGATGATGCGAGCCGCGTAGAACGCCATCGTCAGGCTCTTGCCCGAGCCCTGGGTGTGCCAGACCACACCCACGCGGCGATCCCCGGGCGCGCCGCCGGGCTGCTTGCCGGATTCGTACCGGCCTGACTCGCCGTGTGCGCCGAGCGTGCCGTACTGAAGCTCCGCCGCGCGCAGCGTCTCGCCCACTGCCGCCTGCACCGCATGGAACTGGTGGTAGCCGGCCATTTTCTTGACGACGCGACCACCGTCGTCTTCGAAGACGATGAAGTCGCGGATCAGGTCCAGCAGGCGCTTGCGGTCGAGAATGCCCTCGATCACGACCTGCAGCTCGGGCGTCGTCAGAGCTGCGACGGTTTCCCCGTGCACGGTGCGCCAGGGCTTGAACCATTCGCGTCCGGCGGTCAGCGTGCCGACGCGCGCTTCCACGCCGTCGGAGATAACGAGCAGCGCATTCGTCGCGAAGAGCGACCCGATCTCCTGCTTGTAGGTTTGGAGCTGCTGGAACGCTGTCCAGATCGTCGCGTTCTCGTCCGCCGCGTTCTTGAGCTCCAGGATCGCAAGCGGCAGGCCATTGACGAACAGCACGACGTCCGGCCGGCGGCTACGTTTGTTCTCGACGACGCTGAATTGATTGACTGCAAGCCAATCGTCGTTCGCAGGATCGTCGAAGTCGAGCACGCACGCCTGCGCGCCGCGTATTTCGCCTTCGGCAGTGCGGTACTCGACTGTCACGCCGTCAACAAGCATCCGATGCATCGCGCGATTGCGCGCGACGAGCTCCGCGCCTTCGGGCCGCGTCAGCTTGCGGAATGCGTCCTCCAACGCGTCCGCAGGGAGCATCGGATTAAGCCGCGCCAGGGCATCGCGGAGCCGCGCAGCGAGTACGACTTCGCCATATTCGCGACGCTCTGCGCCAGGCATGTCTGGCGCGATGTCCGGGCCGCTCTTCACCGACCAGCCGATGCCGGCCAGCCAATCGAGGGCGGCCTGCTCAACGACGGATTCGGTAAACGCGGTCATTGCCGCGACCAGGGGCCGCCAGCAGGCCATTTCGCGCCGAACTGCGTCCCAGATCGGCACGCGTCGAGCACCGGCTCGAGGAACAACGCCAGATGCTCCACGACCTCTTGCAGCGTTTCGGGAGCAGCGCTTGCGCCACTCTTGGTTCGGAAGGCCCGCCATTGGGCCTGCTTGTCCGGAGCCTCGTGGAACGCAGCCGTAAGCGCGACAGGTGTCGATGCCGGGATCGCGGTCCGGCGTCGATCGAATGTGGCGCGCACCGCGGATGCTAGCACCGGTCCTTCGAACGCGGTGCGCCGGGCAAGGACGTCGACATCGAAGAAGTCGCGCAAACGGCTGTT
Source organism: Pseudomonadota bacterium (assembly GCA_018241785.1). Taxonomy (GTDB): domain Bacteria; phylum Pseudomonadota; class Gammaproteobacteria; order Burkholderiales; family Casimicrobiaceae; genus VBCG01. The sequence continues at coordinate 4,420 of JAFEDF010000045.1, forward strand.
TCTCGAACCGAGCACGACCATTGCATGAAGCTTCTCCGCGATGACCGATTCAGGCGTGTACACCCGCAGCCGCGGCCGCGGAAGATCGAGCAAGCTTGGATAGTCGATCCAGACCGGCGCAGGCGTTACGACGTCGCCGATACCAACATCGATCTGGACGCGCAGGCGCGCGGTGCCGAGCTCAGCTTGCAGCGTGACCCGCCGACCCCCGTAAGCATCCTCGGGGCGAATCGGCTCGACACGCGCGGTCTCGGGTACATAGCGCATCGCGTCCGGCTCGGCCTCGACCGTACACACATCGCGAAAGATGCGCAGCAACGCGTCGTCCGAGAGATCGCCGAAGCCGAGCACATCGGCGTCGCGCGTGGGCCGGATCGTCTCGTCCAGCCAGACCAGCAAGAGAAGCGCGCCTTTGAGGACGAACCTGTCGGTGTGCGGCGAGCGTGAAAGGCGATACAGGAACCGCTCGACCGCGTAACGCGTGAGCACCAGATTCGGATCGACGCCGATGGTCTTGGCATGTCGCGCGAGCCGCACTTGCACTGAGCGAGCCAGCCCGTCGCGCGCGCTACTCATCCGACGAGTGCTTCGAGGTAGGGACGCATCACGCGCTGGACGCGACAGATGGCGGCGTACCGATCGAGCTCCTCGATCGTGAAGCGCCGCGCACGCCAAGCTTCGCGCAGCGCCTCCAGCGCTACGTCCAGCCCGATCTTGTTGCGGTACTTGAAGCAGTCCGCCAGGGTCTTGGCGACCCCGTACACGCGGAGCGTCTGGCCTTCGACGCGATGCGTCTCGACGCCTGCGCTGAACGCCTCCCCGCTCGGCCGCACGATGCGCAGAGGCGGATGGCGGAGCATTGGACGCCGTGCCCGCCGCTCGACCGCCATCCAAACCTCATGCGGAACCTGCGTGCCGATCCCGTGGAAGGCTAGCGCCGAAAGCAGGCAGATGACGCCGTTCGGGACAGCCGCGCTCGCCACGGCGAGGCCGTGGTGCTCGGTTAGCGGTTGGTCGGGGACGCGGTACAACCCGCGCGCCACGCGTTCGAGCTCGCCCGACTCGACCAGCCGGCTCAGGACCTGGCGGTGGATGCCTGCGGAGGCCAGCTCGCGCGCAGCCACGCCGCCATGGCGGCGGGCGAGCCTAAGCGTCCGGTCGCGGTCCGTGGCGGCGGGCATGTGACGAATTGTAGACGGTTATAAATATCTGTCAACGATTTGCCACACACGGGCCCGCAGCGCGGAGCCACCACCTGTGTCGGCAACCGATCTCACTTACCCGGACGGCGCCGACTGGGTCCTCGACCTGGGGCAAGGCGCTGCCGCACTTTACTCAGCAGTCGGTAATATAGGCGACGGATGGGGTACGAAAGAATGAACGAATCATCCGCGGCATCTGCTGCAGTTGGGCGAGCTGGTCTTCGATCTTGTCGCGCAGCTTCTCGCCGCGCT
>JAFEDF010000046.1 GCA_018241785.1 Pseudomonadota bacterium
CGGTTCCGATGTGGGCCGGCCAGAGCCTCGCAGGACGAACCGTTCTCCTTCGCTGCGAGCAGGGCGTCGGCGACGTGGTCCAGTTCATCCGCTACGCGCCACTCGTGAAGGCACTCGGCGCGACGGTGCTGCTGGAGCTTCGGCCGGGGCTCGGCGCACTCGCAAACGCGTTTCCCGGCGTCGACGCCGCGTTCACGCAAGGAGCGCCTCTTCCCACCTTCGACTACTGGATCGGGCTTCTCGACCTTCCGCGAGTCTTCGAGACCACGCTCAACACGATCCCTGCGGCGACGCCTTACCTGCGCGCGGATCCACGGCGCGTCGAGCACTGGCGCGAGCGGCTCGCCTCGTACGATGGGCTCAAGGTTGGGCTCGTCTGGGCGGGTGACCCGCGCCATCCGCATGACCGTGAGCGCTCGATTCCACTCAACGCGTTCGCGCCGCTGATCAGGATTGCAGGGGTGCACTTCTTCTCGCTGCAGAAAGGATCTGCCGCGGCAGCGCTCACCTCGGCACCGTTCGGTCGGCCGATCGTCGACCTTGGCAACTCGCTCGACGACTACGCCGACACTGCCGCGGCAATCGACACCCTCGACCTCATCGTCACCGTCGACACGTCGGTCGCGCATCTCGGCGGCGCGCTCGGCCGGCCAGTGTGGACGCTCCTCGCGAAGCCCGCCGAATGGCGCTGGCTCGAAGAAGGCAACGCGACGCCCTGGTATCCGACGATGCGACTTTTCCGCCAGGGCAACCCTGGCGACTGGGGCCCGGTAATCGAGTGCGTGAGTGCGGCGCTCGCATCGGTCCGTGATGCTGCGGGCATCGCGCAGACCTCGCCGCAGCTCTCCACGAAGCCTGCTCCGGAGCGGCGGGACGCTTTGCCGGACGGTATCGCGCGTGCGTGCTACACCCGCGTTGGCTACGTCGCTTGCCTGCCTGCGTTCGACGCAGCCTCGCGATCGCTCGAACACTACGGCGAGTGGCTCGACCCGCAGATCACTTTCCTGCGCGGTCTCGTGGCGCCGGACGCGGTTGTGGTCGAAATCGGGGCCGGTGTCGGGTATCACGCGCTGGCGCTCGCGCAATGCATCGGCGAGCGCGGACAGGTGCTTGCGATCGAGGCCGACCTGGCGCTTCGCCGCGCCCTGCGCGAGAACGTCGCGGCGAGCGACCTGCGAGGCGTCTTCCCGATGCCCGCCTCGACGGCAGGGGTCGGGGTCGACCGGCTTGCCTTCGACCATGTCGACGTTTTCAAGATCGCCGATCCGGTTTACGGTGCGAAGCTCATCGAACACGGCGCCGATACGCTGTGGCGCCTTCGCCCGACGCTCTTCGTGGTCCAGCCTGACGCAGAGGCGCTTGACGCGCTTGCACGGGGCGTGCTCGACTTCGGCTATTGCTGCTGGCGCGTCGACTGCCCGGTGTTCAATCACTCGAACTTCAATCATCGCGAC
>JAFEDF010000047.1 GCA_018241785.1 Pseudomonadota bacterium
GATTCCCCGCACGCGCGGCACCAGCGCGGTGCGGTCCGCCTCGCGTCGTGCTCCATCTCCTGCAGCAGCGCACGCGCGCGCGGCGCGTCGGCGTCGTAGGCGATCCACACCTGCGGCTGCGCGACATCCGGGGGGATGTCGCCGACGATGCTCGACATGTGCTCGTTGAAGACGTGCGCGCGGATTCCCGCCTGGTTGAGGCGGTCGGCGACGAGGTAGGCGTCGAAGCGCTGCCTCGCGACGTAGACGAGAATCATCGCGCCGTCCGCGCAGGCTCGCGGTCGAGCCGCCCGCCGCGGACGACCGCGTGGCACGACGCCATGCCGATCGTCCACGCGAGCTCGGCGGGCTCGTCGATGTCCCACAGCGCGATGTCGGCGCGCAGGCCCTCGGCGAGGGTCCCGCGATCGGCGAGGCCGAGCGCGCGCGCGGCACAGCGCGTGACGCCGGCGAGCGCTTCGGCGGGCGCGAGGCCAAACAGCGTGCACGCCATGTTCATCACCAGCGGCAGCGAGGCGACGGGCGATGTCCCGGGATTGCAGTCGGTGGCGATCGCGATCGGAACGCCGTGGTCGCGCAGCGCGCCGACCGGAGGCTGCCGCCGTTCGCGCAGCGTGTAGAACGCTCCCGGCAGCAGCACCGCAACCGTGCCGGCGCGCGCGAGTGCGGCGACCCCGGCGGCGGACGTGTACTCGAGGTGATCGGCGGACAGCGCGCCCGCTGCGGCGGCGAGCGCGGCGCCGCCGCCGTCGGAGAGCTGGTCGGCGTGCAGCTTCACCGGCAGGCGATGCGCCCTGGCGGCGGCGAACACGCGGCGCGTCGCTTCGGCCGTGAAACCGATCGTCTCGCAGTAGGCGTCGACGGCATCGGCGAGTCCCTGCCGCGCGGCCGCCGGAATGGTCTCGCGGCAGACGTACTCGACGTAGTCATCGGGGCGTCCGGCATATTCGGGAGGGAGCGCGTGGGCGGCGAGAAGCGTCGTGCGCACGTCGAGCCCGGCCTCCTCGGCGATCGCGCGGGCGACCTCGAGCTGCTTCAGCTCGTTCGCGGTATCGAGCCCGTAACCCGACTTGATCTCGACCGTCGTCGCGCCACAGCTGGCGAGTGCAGCAAGGCGGGGCGCACTCGCGGCGGCGAGGGCATCGCGCGACGCTTCGCGCGTTGCCGCGACCGTCGTTTTGATGCCGCCTCCCGCTGCGGCGATCGCAGCGTAGCTCTCGCCGCCCGCCCTGCGCTCGAAGTCGCGTGCGCGGTTGCCTGCGTAGACGAGATGCGTATGGCAATCGATCAGCCCCGGAGTCGCCCAGCGATTGCCGCAGTCGAGCTCACCCGCTGCACGCGTTCCGCGTGGAAGGTCGCGCTCGCGGCCGATCCAGGCGATCGTGCCGCCGGCGATTCCGAGCGCTGCGCCGACGACCGCGCCGTAGCGCCGGTCGATGGCTGCCGAAGCAGCGTCGTCGCGCGGAACGGTCCCGGTGCCGCGCGCTGCCGGCCGCGTATCGGCGCGCATCGTCGCGAGCCGGACGCGGCGCAGCAGCAGGTCGAATTCGGGGGGCATCGGGCAACGGACGCGCGGCCCGCGTCAGTAGTGCCCGCCGTTCTTCTGCCAGCGCCAGGCGTCGGCGCAGATGGACTCGAGATCGCGGGTCGCGCGCCAGCCGAGGATCGACGCCGAACGCGACGTTTGTGCGGCGCTCGCCGCAACGTCGCCGCGGCGCACCGGGCCGACGACGCGCGCGATCGGACGTCCGCAGGCCCGCTCGAACGCGGCGATCACCTGCAACACCGAGCTCGGCACGCCGGTTCCGAGGTTGAAGGTCGCGACGCCGGCGTGGGCGCCGAGGTGCTTCAGCGCGCGATGGAATCCCTCGGCGACGTCGGCAACGTGGACGTAGTCGCGCTGCGCCGTCCCGTCGGGCGTGTCCCAGTCGTCGCCGCACAGCGTGAGCTCGGAGGTTTCGCCCGCGGCCACGCGGGCGAGCCGCGTGACGAGGTGCGATGCGCCGCCGCGCGGCGCCTCGCCCATCATCCCCGAAGGATGCGCTCCGGCGGAGTTGAAGCCGCGCAGGATGGCGATGCGCCAGTTGGGATTGGCTGCAGCGAGGTCGCGCAGGAAGACCTCGACCACGAGGCGCGTGCGTCCATGCACGCTGCGCGGCAGCGTCGGCGCATCCTCGGCGGCGCCCGCCTCGTCGCCGTACACGCTCGCCGACGACGAGAACACGAGGGTCGCAACGCCCGCCTCGCCCATGACCTCGACCAACGACAGCGTGCCGCCGACGTTCACGTCGTAGTAGGCGAGCGGACGTGCCTCCGACTCCGAGACGCTCTTCAGTCCCGCGCAATGCACGACTGCGGTGATCGGATAGTCGTGGAATGCCGCGCGCAGCGCCGCGGTGTCACGAATGTCGCAGCGCACGAACGGCACCGGCATGCCGGCCAGCGCCTCGAGGCGCGAGCGGATCGCCGGGGTGCTGTTGGCGAAGTTGTCGAGCACGACCGGCTTGTAGCCGTGTGCGGCGAGCTCGACGACGACGTGCGAGCCGACGAAGCCGGCCCCCCCTGTGACCAGTACGCGCTCGGACATGGAGCCGGATGCTACACGCATCCCGCTCCGCGTGTCAGCCGGACTGCGCAGCGTCCTCTGCAGCCGCCTGCGGCCGGTCGACGAGCTCGACCAGCGCCATCGGCGCCATGTCGCCCTGCCGGAACCCGAACTTGAGGATGCGCAGGTAGCCTCCCGGCCGAGCCTTGTAGCGCGGTCCGAGATCGTCGAAGAGCTTGGTCACGACGCTGCGATCGCGCAGCCGGGCGAACGCGAGCCTGCGGTTCGCGAGGGTCGGCGTCTTGCCGAGCGTGATCAGCGGCTCGGCGACGCGGCGCAATTCCTTGGCCTTGGGCAGCGTCGTGCGGATCGCCTCGTGCGTGAGCAGCGAATTGGTCATGTTGCGCAGCATCGCCAGGCGATGCGCACTGGTGCGGTTCAGCTTGCGTAGTCCGTGTCGGTGCCGCATGACGCTTGTCCTTGTGGTGGCGCGGATGCCGCGCGCAGCAGGCTACGGGCGGTCGAGACCGGCCGGTGGCCAGTTCTCGAGCTTCATGCCGAGCGAGAGCCCGCGCGACGCGAGCACCTCCTTGATCTCGTTCAGCGACTTGCGGCCGAGGTTGGGCGTCTTCAGGAGCTCGGTCTCGGTGCGCTGGATGAGGTCGCCGATGTAATAGATGTTCTCGGCCTTGAGGCAGTTCGCCGAGCGCACGGTGAGCTCGAGGTCGTCGACGGGCCGCAGGAGCACCGGGTCGACCTGCGGCGATGCGCGCTCGGATGCCGGCTGGTCGGTCCCCTTGAGATCGGCGAACACCGACAGCTGGTCGACGAGCACGCCGGCGGCATAGCGAACCGCCTGCTCGGGCTCGACGACGCCATTGGTCTCGATGTCGAGCACCAGCTTGTCGAGATCGGTGCGCTGCTCGACACGCGCGGACTCGACCGCATAGCTGACCCGGCGCACCGGCGAGAACGACGCATCGAGCAGGATGCTGCCGATCGTCCGTCCGCCTTCGGGTTTCACGCGCGCGGTCGCCGGCTGGTAGCCGCGGCCCTTCTCGACCTTGATCTCCATCTCGATCTTGCCCCCGGCGGTGAGATGCGCGATGAGGTGCTCGGGGTTGATGATCTCGACGTCGTGGTTCGGCTCGATGTCGGCGGCCGTGACGGCGCCCTCACCGCTCTTCGAGAGCTTCAGCACGACATGGTCGCGGTTGTGCAGCTTCAGCACGACGCCCTTGAGGTTGAGGAGCACGTCAACGACGTCCTCCTGCACTCCGTCGAGCGCCGAGTACTCGTGCAGCACGCCGGTGATCCTGACCTCGGTCGGCGCGTAGCCCGGCATCGACGACAGCAGCACCCGCCGCAGCGCGTTGCCCAGCGTGTGCCCATACCCGCGCTCGAACGGCTCCATCACAACCTTGGCGTGGAACGGCGACATGCTCTGCACGTCGATGATGCGCGGCTTCAAGAGGACATTGCTCTGCATGCGGAACCCTTATGGCGAATGCTGAACGGACCCGGAAAGATCACTCGAGCGCGGCTTGCTGCAATCGCGCCCGCACGTCACTTCGAATAGAGCTCGACGACCAGGCTCTCGTTGATGTCCTGCCCGAACTCGGCGCGGTCGGGCGCGCCCTTGAACGTCCCCGTCATCTTCTTCGGGTCGACCGCGACCCACGACGGAAAGCCGACCTTCTCGGCGAGCTGCAGCGCGTCCTGGATGCGGAGCTGCCCCTTCGCCTTCTCGGTGGCGGCGACGACGTCGCCCGAGCGCAGGAGTGCCGACGGCACGTTGACCACCCTGCCGTTCACCGTAATCGCACGATGCGACACGAGCTGGCGTGCCTCGGCGCGCGTCGATCCCAGCCCCATCCGGTACACGACGTTGTCGAGGCGCGACTCGAGGATCTGCAGCAGGTTGGTGCCGGTCGAGCTCTTGCCCCTGGTCGCCTCGGCGAAATAGCGCCGGAACTGCCGCTCGAGCACGCCGTAGATGCGCCGCAGCTTCTGCTTCTCGCGCAGCTGGTGGCCGTAGTCCGACGTGCGCGAGCCCGACTTCACGCCGTGCTGTCCCGGGCGCGCGTCGAGCTTGCACTTCGAGTCGAGCGATCGGCGCGCGCTCTTCAGGAAGAGGTCGGTTCCCTCCCGGCGCGCCAGCTTGCACTTGGGTCCTGTGTATCGAGCCATCTTGTGTCGGTATCCGGTGTCGGTTAGATCCTGCGCCGCTTCGGCGGGCGGCAGCCGTTGTGCGGGACCGGCGTCACGTCCGAGATGCTGCTTATCCTGAGCCCGAGCGCATTCAGCGCGCGCACCGCGGACTCGCGGCCGGGACCGGGACCCTTGATCCGCACTTCGAGGTTCTTGACGCCGCACTCCTGCGCGGCGCGCCCTGCCGACTCGGCCGCCATCTGCGCCGCGAACGGGGTCGACTTGCGCGAGCCCTTGAAGCCGGCGCCGCCCGAGGTTGCCCACGACAGCGCATTGCCCTGCCGGTCGGTGATCGTGATGATCGTGTTGTTGAAGGACGCATGGATGTGCGCGATACCTTCCGCGACGTTCTTGCGGACCTTCTTGCGTGCGCGCGCGGCTGCGGCCTTCTGCGACGGTTGCTGTGCCATTCGTGTTCCTGTCGTCTAGGTCTTCGAGAGCGACGGCCGGTTGAGCGCCACCTGCTTGCCCTTCTTCGGGCCCTTGCGCGTGCGTGCGTTGGTGCGGGTGCGCTGCCCGCGCACCGGCAGGCCCTTGCGATGACGCACGCCGCGATAGCAGCCGAGGTCCATCAGCCGCTTGATGCTCATCATGACTTCGCGCCGCAGGTCGCCCTCGACGGTGAACTTCACGATGTGCTCGCGCAGGCGGTCGATCTGCGTGTCCGTCAGATCCTTGATCTTGGCGCTGCCGGGAACTCCCGCAGCGGCGCAGATCGCCTTCGCGCGCGGGCGGCCGATGCCGTAGATCGCGGTCAGCGCGATCTCCGCATGCTGGTGGTTCGGGATGTTTACGCCTGCAATACGAGCCATGATCAACCCTGCCGTTGCTTGTGCCGCGGATCGGTGCAGATCACCCGTACGACTCCATTGCGGCGGATGATCTTGCAGTTGCGGCAGATCTTCTTGACGGATGCGAGAACTTTCATCGGTTGTGCTCCTCGACCCCCTGCCCTATTTCGCCCTGAAAGTGATCCGCGCGCGCGACAGGTCGTAGGGCGTCAGTTCCACCGTCACCTTGTCGCCCGGGAGGATCTTGATGTAGTGCATGCGCATCTTCCCCGAGATGTGGGCGAGGACCATGTGGCCGTTCTCGAGCTTCACGCGGAAGGTCGCGTTGGGCAGCATCTCGGCGACCTCGCCCTGCATCGCAATCGTCTCTTCCTTCGCCATCAGCGCGTCGGCACCCCGCCCTTGAAATTCGCCTTCCGCAGCAGGCTCTCGTACTGCTGCGACATCATGTAAGCCTGCACCTGGGTCATGAAGTCCATCGTGACGACCACGATGATCAGGAGCGACGTACCGCCGAAATAGAACGGCACGTTCTTCCACGCGATCAGGAAGTTGGGAATGAAGCACACGACGACGAGGTAGATCGAGCCGATCAGCGTGAGGCGCAGCGTGATCTTCTCGAGGTACTTCGCCGTCTGCTCACCTGGACGGTACCCGGGGATGAACGCTCCGCTCTTCTTCAGGTTGTCTGCGGTCTCCTTCGGGTTGTACTGCAGCGCCGTGTAGAAGAAGCAGAAGAAGATGATCGCCGCCGCGTAGAGGATCTCGTGGATCGGCTGTCCGGGCTGCAGCTTGTCGGCGATGTCGCGCAGCCAGTAGGTGTTCTCGCCGGTACCCGCCCATTGCACGATCGTCGCCGGGAACAGGATGATCGACGACGCGAAGATCGGCGGGATCACGCCGGACATGTTGATCTTGAGCGGAAGGTGCGAGCTCTGCCCCTGGTAGACCTTGTTGCCGACCTGGCGCTTCGCGTAGTTGACGAGGATCTTGCGCAGCGCGCGCTCCATGAACACGACGAAGGCCGTCACCACGACGACGAGCGCGGCGATGCCGATGATCAGCAGCCACGAGTAGGCGCCGGTGCGGCCCTGCTCGAGGGTCTGGCCGATCGCGCGCGGCAGCCCGGCGGCGATCCCCGCGAAGATGATGAGCGAGATGCCGTTGCCGAGGCCTCGTTCGGTGATCTGCTCGCCGAGCCACATCAGGAACATCGTCCCGGTGACCAGCGTGATCGCCGACACCAGCAGGAACGACGAGCCCGGATTGAGCACGAGGTTCGGCTGCGACTCGAGTGCCCGGGAGATCGCGATGGCCTGGAAGAACGAGAGGAACACCGTCGAGTAGCGCGTGTACTGGGTGATCTTGCGCTGCCCGGCCTGGCCCTCCTTCTTCAGCGCCTCGAGCGACGGCACCATCGTCGTCAGGAGCTGCATGATGATCGATGCGGAGATGTACGGCATGATGCCGAGCGCGAAGATCGAGAAGCGCGCGAGCGCGCCTCCGGAGAACACGTTGAGCAGGCCGAGAAGTCCGCCCTGCTGCCCGCGGAACAGTTCGTCCAGCACCTGCGCGTTGATGCCCGGAACCGGGATGTGGGTGCCGACCCGGTAGACGACCATCGCGCCCAGCAGGAACCACAGCCGGCGCTTCAGGTCGCTGTACTTGGTGCCGCTCTTCAGGGCCGGGTTGGTCGTGTTCGCCACGTCAGTTCGCGCCGCTCGTGTGTGGGCGTCAGGCGAGGCTGCCGCCCGCCGCCTCGATCGCCGCCTTCGCGCCCGCCGTGGCCGCGATGCCGACGAGCTTCACCGCCTTCGCGAGCTTGCCGGTGCGGATCACCTTGGCGGCCTTCGCGGACTCGGGAACGACCCCGGCCGCCTTCAGGACGATGAGATCGATGTCGGTGACCGGCAGCCGGTCGAGATCCGACAGCCGCACCTCGGCGGTATCGTTGCGCGAACGCGACACGAAGCCGCGCTTCGGCAGCCGTCGCTGCAGCGGCATCTGCCCGCCCTCGAAGCCGACCTTGTGGAAACCGCCCGAGCGCGCCTTCTGGCCCTTGTGGCCGCGGCCGGCGGTCTTGCCCAGCCCCGAGCCGATCCCGCGGCCGACGCGGCGCCGTGGCTTGTTGCTTCCCGCCGCCGGCTTGATCGTGTTGAGTCGCATCAGACGCTCCACTTAACCGTCCGCCACCTTGACGAGGTAGCTCACCTTGCTGACCATTCCGCGGACCGCCGGCGTATCCGCGAGCTCGACCGTCTGGCTGATCCGCTTCAATCCGAGCCCGCGCACCGTGCTCCGGTGATCGGCGCGGCACGAATTCGTGCTCCTGACGAGCGTGATCTTCAGCTTTCCGTTCGCGGCGCCCATCACGCCTCCAGGATCTCTTCGACCGTCTTGCCGCGCTTCGCGGCGATGTCGGCCGGCGCGTGCACCGCCTCGAGGCCGTTAAGCGTCGCCCGCACGACGTTGTACGGGTTCGTCGAGCCGTGGCACTTGGCCAGGATGTTGGTGACGCCGACGACGTCGAACACGGCGCGCATCGCGCCGCCGGCGATGACGCCGGTGCCTTCGGAAGCCGGCTGCATGTGCACGCGCGTCGAGCCGTGCCGGCCCTCGACCGCATGGTGCAGCGTTCCCTTCTTCAGGCGCACCTTGACCATGTTGCGGCGCGCCTGCTCCATTGCCTTCTGCACGGCGACCGGCACTTCCTTCGCCTTGCCCTTGCCCATGCCGACTCGGCCATCGCCGTCGCCGACGACCGTCAGCGCAGCGAAGCCGAGGATGCGCCCGCCCTTCACCACCTTGGTGACGCGATTGATCGAGATCATCTTCTCGCGCAGGCCGTCGCCGCGGTCGTCCTGCTGCTGCGGCTGGCGCGGGTTGGATCGTTGCTGTGCCATCGTGAGCTTTCGGGAATCCTTCGTCAGAACCTGAGTCCGCCTTCGCGGGCGGCGTCAGCCAGCGCCTTGACGCGGCCGTGGAAGCGGAACCCCGCGCGATCGAACGCCACCGTCTCGATGCCGAGCGAGCGGGCGCGCTCGGCGATCCGCGCGCCGACTATCGCGGCGGCGGCCTTGTTGCCCCCGCTCTTGAGGTCGCGGCGCACCTCGGCCTCGAGCGTCGACGCGCTCGCGAGCACGCGGTCTCCCGTCGGAGCCACGATCTGCGCATAGATATGACAGTTCGACCGCCCGACCACGAGGCGGGTTGCGCGCTGCAAGGCGATCCGCACCCGTGTCCGCCTCGCGCGGCGTGTCCGCGCTTCCTTCTTGTTCATCGTCAATCGCTCCGGCTATTTCTTCTTCGTTTCCTTGATCACCACGCGCTCGTCGACGTAGCGCACGCCCTTGCCCTTGTAGGGCTCCGGCGGCCGCCAGGCGCGGATCTCCGCCGCCGCCTGCCCGACCTGCTGCTTGTCGACGCCCTTCACGACGATCTCGGTCTGCTGCGGCGTCTCGACCTTGACGCCCTTCGGCATCACCTGCACGACCGGGTGCGAGAACCCCAGCGACAGGTTCACCCGGTCCCCCGACGCCTGCGCGCGAAAGCCGACGCCGACCAGCGTGAGCTTCTTCTCGAAGCCCTGCGTCACGCCCGTCACCATGTTCGCGACCAGCGCACGCACCGTTCCGTGCATCGCGCCGGAGTTCTCGCCGGCCGCCTTGAAGACGAGCGTGTCGTCGTGCCGCTCGATCGTGACCTCGGGGCCGAAGCTCCGCGACAAGGTGCCAAGCGGCCCCTTGACCGAGATATCCCCGCCTGCGAGGGTGACCTCGACCTTCGGCGGGAGCTTGACCGGGTTGCTGCCGATGCGCGACATCCGTTCCTCCCGCTCAGGAGACGATGCAGAGCACTTCGCCGCCGACCCCGCTGGCGCGTGCCTTGCGATCCGTCATCACACCCTGCGACGTCGACACGATGGCGATGCCGAGCCCGTTCATCACGTGCGGGATGTCGTCCTTGCCGCGGTAGATGCGCAGCCCCGGCTTCGACACCCTCTCGATCTTCTCGATCACCGGACGCCCCGCGTGGTAGCGCAGCGCGATCTCGAGCTGCGGCCGCGGAGTGTCCTCGCCCGAGGTCTTGAAGCCGTCGATGTACCCCTCGTCCTTCAGCACCCGGGCGATCGCGATCTTCACCTTCGACGACGGCATCGTCACCGTCGCGCGCTCGATCATCTGCGCGTTGCGGATGCGCGTCAGCATGTCGGCGATGGGATCAGTCATGCTCATCGTGTCACCTCGCCTCTACCAGCTCGCCTTGACGATGCCGGGAATCTCCCCGCGCATCGCGTACTCGCGCAGCTTGTTGCGCCCGAGACCGAACTTCCTGTACACGCCGCGCGGCCGGCCGGTGATCGCGCAGCGGTTGCGCAGGCGCGTCGGATTGGCATTGCGCGGCAGCGTCTGGAGCTTGAGCCGCGCGGCATAGCGATCCTCGTCGGATGCGCGCGAATCGTCGATGATCGCCTCCAGCGCGGCGCGCCGCTTCGCGTACTTCGCGACGAGCTTCTCGCGCTTCTGTTGGCGGTTGATCAGTGCCAGTTTCGACATGCGGGAATCCTTCAGTTCCGGAATGGAAACCTGAACGCGGCGAGCAGCGCCCTGGCTTCCGCGTCGGTCTTCGCGGTCGTCGCGATCGTGATGTTCATGCCCCGGGTGGCGTCGATCTTGTCGTACTCGATCTCGGGAAAGATGCTCTGTTCCTTGACGCCCATGTTGTAGTTGCCGCGACCGTCGAAGCCGCGCCCGGAGACGCCGCGAAAATCGCGTACCCGCGGCAGCGCAACGGCGACGAGCCGGTCGAGGAATTCGTACATGCGCTCGTGGCGCAGCGTCACCATGCAGCCGATCGGGTAGCCCTCGCGGATCTTGAACCCGGCGATCGCCTTGCGTGCCTTGGTGATCACCGGCTTCTGGCCGGCGATCCGCGTCATGTCGGCGACGGCGTTGTCGAGGATCTTGCGGTCGGCCGTGGCCTCGCCGACGCCCATGTTGAGCACGATCTTGGTGATCCGCGGCACCTCCATCGCGGACTTGTAGCCGAACTCGCGCGTCAGCGCGGGCATGACCTCGCTGCGGTAGAACTCGCGCAGCCGCGCCGGGGCATGCGGTTGCTCGGCGTCGTGCGCAATCTCGGCCGCCGCCGTACCCTTGCCTTCCGCCTTGCCGGCCTTCCTGTCCGTCTTCGCCGCCTTGGCGTCGGGCTTGCCGGGCTTCACCTCGGCTTTGGGCGCCTTCGCCTCGGCCTTCGGCGCCTTCGACTCGGCGCGTTTATCGTCAGCCATTGATCTGCTCGCCGTTGGACTTGTAGAAGCGGACCTTGCGGCCGTCCTCGAGGATGCGGAATCCGATGCGATCGGCCTTGCGGGTGACCGGATTCCAGATCGCGACGTTGGACACCGCGATCGGCGCCTCGACGGTGACGATCCCGCCCGGCTGGTTCTTCATCGGGTTGGGCTTCGTATGGCGGCGCACCTGGTTGATGCCGTTGACGACGAGGTGCGTGGCGTCGACGACCTTCGACACGTCGCCGCGCTTGCCCTTGTCGCGCCCGGCGATGACCACCACCTGGTCGCCCTTCTTGATCTTGCGCATGGCTCTCTCTCGGAAACCTGGCTCGACGGCGGCTACAGCACTTCCGGCGCCAGCGACACGATCTTCATGAACCGCTCGGTACGCAGCTCGCGCGTGACCGGCCCGAAGATCCGCGTGCCGATCGGCTCGAGCTTGTTGTTGAGCAGCACCGCGGCGTTGCTGTCGAAGCGGACGAGCGCGCCGTCGTCGCGCCGCACGCCCTGCCGCGTGCGTACGACCACCGCGTTGTAGATCTCGCCCTTCTTGACCCGGCCGCGCGGCGCGGCGTCCTTGACCGATACCTTGATCACGTCGCCGATGTGCGCATAGCGGCGCTTGCTGCCGCCGAGCACCTTGATGCACATGACCGCGCGCGCGCCCGTGTTGTCGGCGACGTCGAGCACCGTCTGCATTTGAATCATGACGACTTCTCCAACTTGATCCGCCCACGGACCCCGTGGCCGGTACGGCCCGGGACCGGCCAACCACGGCCGACGGCCAGTTTTGGACCCCGTCGCGGGTGCGCGTCCGCCGCGCATCCGGCTGGGTGCGCCGCACGGCCCGGCCTATCGGCCGGCAGGGCAGTACGGCGGGGAAACGTAAATTATGACAGCTTCGGCGCTCGCTCGCAAGCCGCGCGGCCGGACCGATGGGCCGGCGCTCAGACCTCGCGCGCGCGCTCGACGACGCGAACGAGCTTCCAGGCCTTCAGCCGGGAGAGCTTGCGCGTCGCCTCGATCTCGACGAGGTCGCCCGCCTTGCAGGTGTTCGCTTCGTCGTGCGCGTGGTAGCGATTCGAGCGCGTCACCACCTTGCCATAGAGCGCGTGCTTGACGCGGCGCTCGACCAGCACGGTGATCGTCTTGTCCATGCGGTCGCTCACGACGCGACCGACCACCGTGCGCGTGCTCGCCGCGGCGGACGCCGTCGCGCCGCCCGCGGCTTCGTTCTGCTGTCCGCTCATGCGCGGGCTCCTCGTTCGGCCGCCGCAGGCTTCGCCGCAGCGGCCTTCCGCTGCGTCAGGAGCGTGCGCACGCGGGCGATGCCGCGGCGGACGTCCTTCAGCTTGGCGGTGTTGGTGATCTGCTGGGTGGCCACCTGCATTCGCAGGCCGAACTGCTCCTTCAGCAGCGCCTCGAGCTCGGCCTGCAGTTCAATGGCCGATTTTCCGGCGAGCGCCTTCCTGGCTTCGGTCCGTTTCATCGCGTTCTCCGTCAGCCGCCCACCAGCCGGTGGACGAAGGTCGTCGCGAGCGGCAGCTTCGCGGCGGCGAGGGCGAACGCCTCGCGGGCGAGCGCCTCCTCGACGCCGTCCATCTCGTAGAGCACCTTGCCCGGCGTGATCTCGGCGACCCAGTACTCGGGATTGCCCTTGCCGTTGCCCATGCGGACCTCGGCGGGCTTCTTCGACACCGGCTTGTCGGGAAAGATGCGGATCCAGATCCGCCCGCCGCGCTTGATGTGGCGCGTCATCGCGCGGCGCGCCGCCTCGATCTGGCGCGCGGTGAGACGCCCGCGCGCGGTCGCCTTCAGCCCGTACTCGCCGAAGCTCACCTTGTTGCCGACGGTCGCAACGCCCTTGTTGCGGCCCTTCTGCTCCTTGCGGTACTTACGCCTGGCTGGCTGCAGCATTCTTCGCTCCTGGTCCTGCCGCCGCTCCCGCGCCGGCCGGCGCCTGGCGCCGCGGACGCGCGGGCGCCGGAACGGGCGCCGGCGCCTGCGCCGGCTCGGCGTTGTGCGCCATGATCTCGCCCTTGAACACCCACACCTTGATGCCGATCACGCCGTAGGTCGTGCGCGCCTCGGCAAACCCGTACTCGATGTCGGCCCGCAGCGTGTGCAGCGGAACGCGGCCTTCCCGATACCACTCGCGGCGCGCGATCTCGACGCCGTTGAGCCGCCCCGAGCTCATCACCTTGATCCCCTGTGCGCCGAGACGCATCGCGTTCTGCATCGCGCGTTTCATCGCGCGCCGGAACATGATCCGCTTCTCGAGCTGCTGCGCGATCGAATCGGCGACGAGCTGGGCGTCGACCTCGGGCTTCCTGATCTCCTCGATCGACAGGCCGACGTCGGTGCCCATCATCCGGCGCAGGTCGGCGCGCAATGTCTCGATGTCCTCGCCCTTCTTGCCGATCACCACGCCCGGGCGCGCGCTGTGCACGGTGATGCGCGCATTCTTCGCCGGCCGCTCGATCGTCACCTTGGCGACCGACGCGTGCGCAAGCTTCTTCTTCAGGTACTCGCGCACCTTCAGGTCCTCCGCGAGCGTCGGCGCGAAGTGCTTGGTGTTCGCGAACCAGCGCGACGTCCAGTTGCGGCTGACCGCGAGGCGGAATCCGATCGGATGAATCTTCTGTCCCATGGCTAGTCCCGTTTCCCGTCGCCGACGGCGATGCGGATGTGGCAGGTCTGCTTGCCGATCGTGTTGCCGCGTCCCTTGGCGCGCGCGGTGAAGCGGCGCAGGGTGTCGGCCTTGTCGACATAGATCGTCGTGACCTTGAGCTCGTCGACGTCGGCGCCCTCGTTGTGCTCGGCGTTGGCGATCGCCGACTCGAGCACCTTCTTCAGGATCCGCGCGCCCTTCTTCGGGCTGAAGGCGAGCAGGTTGAGCGCGCGATCGACCGGCAGGCCGCGGATCTGGTCGGCGACGAGCCGCCCCTTCTGGGCCGAGAGGCGGACGCCGCGCAGCGTGGCAGTGGTTTCCATCAGCTCCTCACTTGCGCCGCGGGGGCGCTGCCGGCGCCGCGACCTTCTTGTCCGACGAGTGGCCCTTGAAGGTGCGCGTCAGCGCGAATTCGCCGAGCTTGTGCCCGACCATGTTCTCCGACACGTAGACCGGAATGTGCTGCTTGCCGTTGTGCACGGCGATCGTGAGCCCCACGAACTCCGGCGTGATCGTCGAGCGGCGCGACCAGGTCTTGATCGGCTTCTTGTCGTTGACCGCGCGCGCCGCATCGACCTTCTTCATCAGATGGTCGTCGACGAACGGGCCCTTCCTGATTGAACGTGCCATGTCCGGTTATCCCTTGGTCGCGTGACGGCGGCGCACGATCATCACGTCGGTCCGCTTGTTGCGGCGCGTCTTGTACCCCTTCGCCGGCGTGCCCCACGGCGACATCGGGTGGTGGCGGCCGCCGCCGCCGTTGGTGCGCCCGCCCATCGGGTGATCGACCGGGTTCATCGCGATGCCGCGCACCGTCGGACGCTTGCCGCGCCAGCGGCTGGCGCCGGCCTTGCCGATCGAGCGCAGGCTGTGCTCCTCGTTGCCGACCTCGCCGATCGTTGCGCGGCAGTCGACGTGCACCTTGCGGATTTCGCCCGAGCGCAGGCGCACCTGCGCGTAGGCGCCTTCGCGCGCGAGGAGCTGTACGCCCGCTCCCGCCGACCGCGCGAGCTGCGCACCCTTGCCGGGCTGCATCTCGATGCAGTGGATCGTCGTGCCGACCGGGATGTTGCGCAGCGGCAGCGCATTGCCCGGCCGAATCGCCGCCTCGCTGCCCGACATCAGCTGCACGCCGGCGGCGATGCCCCGCGGCGCGATGATGTAGCGCCGCTCGCCGTCCGCGTAGAGCAGGAGCGCGAGGTTCGCGCTGCGGTTCGGATCGTACTCGAGACGCTCGACCTTCGCCGTGATCCCGTCCTTGTTGCGCCTGAAGTCGACGACCCGGTAGTGCCGCTTGTGGCCGCCGCCCTTGTGGCGCGTCGTGATGTGGCCGTGGTTGTTGCGTCCGGCGCCGCGCGTCGTGCTCTCGGTGAGCGACGCCACGGGGCGCCCCTTGTGGAGCGTCGAATTGACGACCTTGACGAGCGACCTGCGGCCGTTCGACGTGGGTTTGACCTTGACGAGCGCCATCTCAGGCCTCCACCGCGAAGTTGATCTGCTGGCCCGGCTTCAGGCTCACGTAGGCCTTCTTCCAGTTGCGCCGCCGGCCCATGAAGCGCCCAAAGCGCTTTTCCTTGCCGCGCACGTTGGCCATCTGCACCGACTCGACCTCGACCTTGAACATCAGCTCGACGGCCGCCTTCACCTCGGGCTTCGTCGCATCCTGCATGACGCGGAAGACCACCTGCTCGTGCTTGTCGGCGATGAGCGTGGCCTTCTCGGACACGACCGGCGCCAGCAGCACCGTCATCAGCCGCTCGGAGTTGTACTTGACCGCGGCGTTCATCCCAGCATCTCCTCGAATTGCGCAACGGCGCCGCGCGTCAGCAGCACGTGGTTGAACCGCACGAGGCTCACCGGATCGACCTCGCGCGCCTCGAGCACCAGCACGTCGGGGAGATTGCGCGACGAGAGGAACAGGTTCTCGTCGAGCTTCTCGGTCACCACCAGCACGGTGCCGCCAAGGCCGTAGTCGCGGATCTTGCGCGCGAACGCCTTCGTCTTCGGACCTTCGAGCGCGAACGACTCGATCACCGCAAGGCGCTCCTCGCGGACGAGTTGCGACAGGATCGACGCAATCCCCGCGCGATACATCTTCCGGTTCACCTTCTGCGAGAAGTTCTCGTCGGGGGAGCTCGGGAAGATCTTGCCGCCGCCGCGCCACAGCGGGCTGTTCGCCTGCCCGGCGCGCGCGCGGCCGGTTCCCTTCTGCTGCCACGGCTTGCGGTGCGACTTGTTGACCTCGCCGCGCCCCTTCTGCGCGCGCGTGCCCGAGCGCGCGTTCGCCTGGTAGGCCGTCACCACCTGGTGAATCAGCGGCTCGTTGTAGGCGTGCGCGAACAGCGCATCGGACACGGTGCAGGTCGCCGACGGCTTGCCCTGGTCGTCGATCAGTCGGAGATCCATCGTCACGCCCCCTTCTTCGCCGGCGTCTTCACCGACGGCCGCACGACGACGTGCCCGCCGTCCGCGCCGGGAACCGCGCCGCGCACGAGCAGCAGCCCGCGGTCGGCGTCGACGCGCACCACCTTGAGGGTCTGCACGGTACGGGTGACGTTGCCGTACTGCCCCGCCATCCGCTTGCCCGGGAACACGCGGCCGGGATCCTGCGCCATCGAGATCGACCCCGGCGTGTTGTGCGAGCGCGAGTTGCCGTGCGACGCACGGTTCGAGCTGAAGTTGTGCCGCACGATCGTGCCGGTGAAGCCGCGCCCCTTCGTCGTGCCGGTGACGTCGACGAGCTGGCCGACGGCAAACGTGTCGACGCCGATGACGTCACCCGCCTTGAACCTGGCGAGCTCATCGGCGGCGATGCGAAACTCCTTCAGCACCTGCCCGCCCTCGACGCCCGCCTTCGCGAAATGTCCGGCCTGCGGCTTCGGGACGCGCGACGGGCGCCGCCTGCCCCAGGTGACCTGGACCGCGGCGTAGCCGTCGGCCTCGGGGGTCTTGACCTGCGTGACGCGGTTGTTCGCCACGTCGAGCACCGTCACCGGAACCGTGCTGCCGTCGTCGGCGAAGACGCGCGTCATGCCGATCTTGCGCCCTACCAATCCCAGACTCATGTCGTTCTCTCTCTTCGTCTTTGACCGCATCGCTGCGGTGCCGGCTGCAATTGGCCGGCTACGGGATCCCCGATCCCACGTCCTGCAGTTACTGCAGCTTGATCTCCACGTCGACTCCGGCCGGAAGATCGAGCTTCATCAACTGATCGACCGTCTTGTCGGTCGGATCGATGATGTCCATCAGGCGCAGGTGGGTACGGATCTCGAACTGGTCGCGCGACGTCTTGTTGACGTGGGGCGAGCGCAGCACGTCGTATCGCTCGATCCGGGTCGGCAGGGGCACGGGCCCCTTGACGACCGCACCCGAGCGCTTCGCCGTATCGACGATCTCCTGCGCCGACTGGTCGATCAGCTTGTAGTCGAACGCCTTCAATCTGATGCGGATGCGTTGGTTTTGCATGGTCTACTCGATCACCTTGGAGACGACGCCGGCGCCGACCGTGCGGCCGCCCTCGCGGATCGCAAAGCGCAGCCCTTCCTCCATCGCGATCGGCGCAATCAGCGTCACCGTCATCCCGATGTTGTCCC
>JAFEDF010000048.1 GCA_018241785.1 Pseudomonadota bacterium
CCGGGGAAGCGGTAGCGGTTGACGGCGAAGCGCGCGACCTCCTCGTCGGTCAGGCGCGTGCGGATCGGAATGCTCTCGAAGTCCTTCGACTCGTCGAGCAGCTTCCTGAAGCGCTTGCGATCGCGCGGCTCGATGTTGACGACGCCTGCGAGCGCGTCGATCGTCGCTTCGAGATCGGGCACCTTCGACGGCGTGATCTCGAGCGTGTAGCCAGAGTAGCTCTGCGCGAGCACGACGCCGTTGCGATCGGTGATGACGCCGCGGTTCGGAGGAATCGGGACGATCGCGATGCGGTTGGTCTCGGCGAGCGTCTCGAAGTGTGCGTGCTCGGTCACCTGCAGGTAGTAGAAGCGCGCAAAGAGCCCGCCGAAGCCGGCGACCATCGCCACGGCGGCGAGTGCCAGGCGGCGGCGGAAACGCGCCTGCTCGCGCTCGGGATTGCGAAGCTCGGGTGCGTCGAACTCGCCGCGGCGTTCGTCGCCGCCGCGCAGCCTGCCGAACGTGCGCCAGGGCATCCGCTCAGCTCCGCGACCCGCCGCGACGCGGGCGCTGCGGCGCCTGCAGGAGCACCGACAGGAGCGGCCACAGCAGTGCACCGACGAGCGGCGGTGCGACGTAGGTCCATTGCGGCAGCGCGGCCCCGCCGACGTAGCGGATGACGAGCACGAGCCCCGCGCAGAAGAGGAGAAGCACCGCGACCTGCGCCGCCTGCTGCCACAGCGGAAAGCGCAGCACGCGGCGCCTGAAGTAGCCGGCGGCGAACGCCAGCACTGCGTAGGCGAGCGCATGCTGGCCGAACACCGTCGCGTCGGCGACGTCCATCACGAGCCCGGCAAGCCAGGCGGTGCCGACGCCGACCTGGCGCGGCTCCTGGATACACCAGTAGAGCAACACCAGCGCGAGGAAGTCGGGCCGCAGCACCGTCGCCACACCCGAGAGCGGCACGATGTTGGCGGAGAGCGCGACGACGAGCGAGAGCACGATGAACCACGGGCGCGCCGGGCGCAGGATCTCCTCGGGAGCCGCAGGGCCGAACGATGCCACGGCCGGCAACGCCCTCATCCGCGCGGCGCCTTCGCGCGCGCGCCTTTCTTCGCCGAAGCCGCGGCGGCGGAATCCCCCGCCGTAGGCGGCGCCGCCGCGCGCGGGCGCG
>JAFEDF010000049.1 GCA_018241785.1 Pseudomonadota bacterium
CGAGGGAGCGGGGTACGGTGACGCGCGAGTTCGGCTGCGGAACGCAGCCGGTGTTTGAGCCCGTCACGGTACCCCGCTCCCTCGGCCTTCGCGGTCGAACTCGCGCGCCGCGGCATTCCCGCCGCTTCCCGGCGCGGCCGATCGCTCACACAGCGCCCGTTCCCGTTTCGCAGAGCATCACACCTGGGGCGCCACGTTTCCACGCTCCCGGTAGCCGGGATCGTCGAGCCTCAGTTCAACACCGCGTTGCGCCAGGCGTCGATGAGCGCGTGCGCGAGTGCCGGCCACAGCAGCGTGCCGCCCGAGCGCCACGACAAAGCGAGGAACACACCGACCGGCAAGTGTGCGGCGATGAGTCGCACGGCGACCGTTGCGTGCCAGGGATCGGGCATCAGCGGCCAATGCCACAGACCCCACACTGTGGCGCTGAAGGCCGCCGTGCCAAACGCGAGAGGTCCGGTGACGGCACGAGTGCCCGCGAAACTGTCGAATGCGCCACGAAACGCCACCTCCTCGATCACGAAGGTGAC
This sequence comes from Pseudomonadota bacterium, assembly GCA_018241785.1. Lineage (GTDB taxonomy): Bacteria > Pseudomonadota > Gammaproteobacteria > Burkholderiales > Casimicrobiaceae > VBCG01. The sequence goes on from JAFEDF010000049.1 coordinate 531, forward strand.
CGGCAGATAGAGCAGGAGGTCACGTGCAAAGCTCGCGATCCTCGCCGGCGCGATCAGCGGCGAGCGTCCCCTTGCCAGCGCCGCAACGGTGATTGCGAGTGCGCCGCAGCCGAGTGCGAGCGCCGAGTAGCCGATACCCGTGCGAAGACGGTCGCGACGCAGGTTGACGAGCGCATAGGCGACGCCGACCGCTCCAGCCAGTGCGCAGAGATCCCAGCCGATGACTGCCGCATGCGCATGCGCGGCGAGCGCGTGCGCGAGATCGTCACCGGGCAGGATCGCGACGATTGCCGCGATCGCCCAGCCGCGCGCACCGAGCACGAATGGCGGCGCAGCGTATACCCACAGTTCGCGGAGCGGACGCTTTGCCACAACCCTTTGGAACAGGACGACGATCGGTACCCCAAGGAGCAGATACGCATCGACTCCGAGGCGGGCGACCCATCCGACGAGTGCCCACGCGGCGACGACGCTGACAACGGCCACCATCCGCGTCGCGTAGCGCCGGGATGTGGCAGGGTGATTCGACTGCGGCATTGCGTGCCCCCGACGGGGCTACCGGTCGCGCAGCCGGTTGGTGACGTTGAGCCAGATGAAGCTCAAAGGGTCGGAGCCCCAGTAGAGGAGGCCGTCGTAGAAGGCGCCGTGGCGAATCTCGCCGCCGTCGACCTCGGGGTTGCCGCGGTTCAGCACGTCGGCGAAGCGCTTCTCGACGGTCCCCGGCGGCGGGTGCCCGCGCTCGCGATGCGCCTCGACGTCGATCCTGAACGTCGGATAGCGCGCCTCGAGCGCCTTCTCGGCCGCCTCGTCCTTGCGCAGCGGCGCGTCTTCGACCGGAGTCGGCTCGCCCTGCGCCACCGGCTTCGCGATCTGCCAGCGCGGCGTCGCTTCCGCGCGGGTGGCGACGAGGGCCGCAACGGCGGCGACGGCGGCGACGGCGAGCGCCGCCGCGATGGCAGGACCGGTCGGCGCCGCAGCCATGCGCATCGACGCGCCTCCCGGCGCTAAAGCACCTCCGCCGCGTGATCGGCGAGGCGCGAGCGCTCGCCGCGCGCCAGCGTGACGTGCCCCGAGTGTGCCCAACCCTTCATGCGGTCGACGACGTAAGTGAGTCCCGAGCTTCCCTCGGTCAGGTACGGCGTGTCGATCTGCGCGATGTTGCCGAGGCAGACGACCTTGGTGCCCGGACCGGCGCGCGTGATCAGCGTCTTCATCTGCTTCGGGGTCAGATTCTGCGCCTCGTCGATGATCAGGTACTTGTTGATGAACGTGCGCCCGCGCATGAAGTTGAGGCTCTTCACCTTGATCCGCGAGCGGATGAGGTCGCGTGTCGCCGCGCGGCCCCAGTCTCCGCTCTCGTCGTCGGTCTTGTTCAGCACGTCGAGGTTGTCCTCGAGCGCCCCCATCCACGGGTTCATCTTCTCTTCCTCGGTTCCCGGCAGGAAGCCGATGTCCTCGCCGACCGGAACGGTGACCCGCGTCATGATGATCTCGGTGTACACCTTGGTTTCGAGCGTCAGCATGAGCCCCGCGGCGAGCGTGAGGAGCGTCTTGCCGGTGCCCGCCTGCCCGAGCAGGGTCACGAAGTCGATCTCCGGATTCATCAGGAGGTTGAGCGCGAAATTCTGCTCGCGGTTCCGTGCGACGATGCCCCAGACGTTGTTCTTCTGGTGCGTGTAGTCCTTGATCGTCGCGAGCACCGCGCTCTTGCCGTGGATCTCGCGGACGATGGCGTGGAAGGGCGCTTCGCCGTCCTTTTCGAGGTGGACGAACTCGTTGACGTGGAGCGACGGGACGAGCGGGCCGGCGACGCGGTACCAGGTCTGCCCGGCGTGCTGCCACGATTCCATCCCCTTGCCGTGGCGATCCCAGAAGTCCGCAGGGAGCTCGCGTACCCCGGTGTAGAGGAGATCGGTGTCCTCCAGAACCTTGTCGTTGAAGTAGTCCTCGGCGGCGATGCCGAGCGCGCGCGCCTTGATGCGCAGGTTGATGTCCTTCGACACGAGGATGACGCTGCGCCGCGGATGCTGTTGCGACAGGTGCATGACGACCGCGATGATCTGGTTGTCGGCCTTGCCGTTGGCGAGTGAAGGCGGCAGCGCCGTGGTGATCGCCTCGGTCTGCAGGAACAGCCTGCCGGTTGCCGCACGTCCCGACTTCTCGGCGAGGGGAATGCCGCGCGCGATCTCGCCCCCGGCCGATCCGGCGTGCGTGGTGACGAGCTCGTCGAGGAAGCGCGACGCCTGCCGGGCGTTGCGCGCAACCTCGGTCATCCCCTTCTTGTGCGCATCGAGCTCCTCGAGCGTCAGCATCGGCAGGTAGATGTCGTGCTCCTCGAACCGAAACAGGCTCGTCGGATCGTGCATCAGCACGTTGGTGTCGAGAACGAAGAGCTTCGAGGACTGCGGGGGCCCGATGCGGGCCGGCTTGCGGGAGGGCAGGAGATGGAGCTTCGACGGAACGGGACGCAGCTTGCGTTCGACCATGGGCCTCCTGGAGGTGTCGCGGCGCGGGCTCGGACCCGCCACCGGCTAATGTAGGCGCGAAGTCCGCCGCATACAAGCAGTTGAGTCGGAGGCAGGGCTCGCCGCAATCCGCTGTGGTGGAAAGCGCACAACGGTTGGCGGTCCGCCCGCACGTCCGCGATCGGTCGCGTCAAAGTTTACGTATGGCATCGAGCACCTCCTGCGCGTGGCCGGGGACCTTCACGCCGCGCCACTCGCGGGCGAGCCTTCCTTCGGCGTCGATCACGAAGGTGCTCCGTTCGATCCCGCGCACCTTCCTGCCGTACATGTTCTTCATCTTGATCACGCCGAATTGCGTGCAGAGCTTTTCGTCCGGATCCGAGACGAGTGCAAACGGGAAGCCCATCTTCTCGCGGAATCCTGCGTGCGACTTCAACGAATCGCGGGAGATGCCGGCGACGATCGCGCCCAGCTTCGCGAAGTCCGCGTGAAGGTCGCGGAACTGCAGCCCTTCGGTCGTGCAGCCGGGCGTGTTGTCCTTCGGGTAGAAATAGAGCACGACCGGGTGCCCGCGATGGGCGGCGAGATGGAACTCGCCGTCCGTCGACTCCGCGCGGAAGTCTGCCACCTTGGCACCGATCGCTGGCCCGCCTGTCATCGTTCGCTCCCTCGTTTCGGCACGCCGCGCCCGTTCATGCCGCGCTCGCTCACGCCGCATTCTGCAGCGTGACCTCCGCGAGGAACTCGCCGCCCTGGACGAGGAGCGTGCCCGAGCGGCCCGGAACCTCGCCGGGACCGACTTCACAGCGCGGCAGCGCCATCGGCTCGATCGCCTCGCGCAGCGCGCGCACCGGTCCGAGCGACCAGCCCTGCGCCTTCCAGCCGGTGAGGAGCTGCTCGAAGACACCGGCGAGCCTGCCACCCTCGAGCTCGGCGTGGAGCGTGAACACGTGTCCGGTTGCGACCGGCTCGCGCGTCCGTTCGAGCAGGTGCGCCGCGACGTTGTCCTCGGTGACGCCGTCGACGCCGATCATCTCGTCCAGCGTCGGCAGCGTGGTCGGAAACTGAGGGCAGCGGACGAGCTCGCCGCGCCACACCGGCAGGTGCGGCGAGTCCCCGCGCCCGTCCGAGCAGTAATCGAATCCGAGGTCCTGGGTGAGGCGCAGCGCGTGCACGTTCATCTGCCATCCGGCGGCGCCGTGGACGGCCGGGGGCTCGCCGAAGATCGCGACGTAGCGCTCGTGGGCCTTCGCCATCTCGCGGTGCGTCCAGTCGGCGTCGGCATCGGCGACCCCGTCCTGCCAGCGCACGTGATCCCAGCAGTGGATGCCGGTCTCGTGGCCCTCGTCCTTAACGCGCCGCATGATGTCGCCGGTGCGCCGGCCGATGTCGGGGCCGGGCAGCAGCGTCCCGTAGAGCAGCGTCAGGAGCCCGTAGTGGCGCAGCACCGACGTGCGCCGGACCTTGCCGAAGAATCCGCGGCGGAAGATCCGCCGGATCGCGCGTCCCGTGTGATCGGGCCCGAGCGCGAACAGGAAGGTCGCGTGCAGCCCATGCTGTTTCAGGATCTCGAGCAGGCGGGGCACGCCGTTTCGCGTGCCGCGCAAGGTGTCGACGTCGACCTTGAGGCCCAGCCTCATTCGACCAGCGCCCGCGCCCTCGCGACGTCCCCCCGGTAGGCCTCGAAGATGCGCACGAGCGCCTCGTCCATCGTCACCCGCGGCTGCCAGCCGAGCTCGGCGCAGGTGTTGTCGATCTTCGGCACGCGGTTCTGCACGTCCTGGTAGCCGCTGCCGTAGTACTCGCCGGCGGTGACGTCGACGATCCGCACCTGCGCCGCGCTGTCGCGGTATTCGGGATAGCGCGCGGCGAGCGAAAGCATCATCTGCGCGAGCTCGCGCACCGAGTAGTTGTTCGCCGGATTGCCGATGTTGTAGATCTTGCCGCTCGCGACGCCGCGCTCGTTGGCGATGATTCGCGTCAGCGCGTCGATGCCGTCGTCGACGTAGGTGAACGCGCGCTTCTGCGTGCCGCCGTCGACGAGGCGGATCGGCTCGCCGCGCACGATGTGGCCGAGGAACTGCGTGATGACGCGCGAACTGCCTTCCTTCGGCGCGTTGATCGAGTCGAGCCCGGCACCGATCCAGTTGAACGGCCTGAACAGCGTGTAGTCGAGCCCGGCCTGCATGCCGTAGGCGTGGATCACCCGGTCCATCAGCTGCTTCGCGCACGAATAGATCCAGCGCGGCTTGTTGATCGGCCCCAGCACGAGGTTCGACCGCTCGGGGTCGAACTCGGCATCGCCGCACATCCCGTAGACCTCCGACGTCGACGGGAAGACGACGCGCTTGCGGTGGCGCACGGCGGCTCGCACGATCGGGAGGTTCGCCTCGAAATCGAGCTCGAAGACGCGCAGCGGCTCGCGAACGTAGGTCGCCGGGGTCGCAATCGCGACGAGCGGAAGCACGACGTCGCACTTCTTGACGTGATACTCGATCCACTCGCGGTTGATCGTGATGTCCCCTTCGAAGAAGCGGAACCTGGGCTCGGACATGAGATCGGCGATGCGATCGGTCTCGATGTCCATGCCGTGGATTTCCCAGTCCGTGCGGGCGATGATCGCCTTCGACAGGTGATGGCCGATGAAGCCGTTGACGCCGAGGATCAGGATGCGCTTCATGCGAGGGTGATTTGCTGCGGGGAGGGCGCGCATTGTAGCGGAAACCCGGGTGGGGTCAGGTCTTGCCTTTTGCCCCTCAGGCAAAAGGCAAGACCTGACCCCATCGCTGGGCGAGCGCTTCGGGCGATGCGATCGCGCCGTCGACTTCGAGGGCCTCGATCCGGAGCGTGCCTCCGCCGCCGCAGATCGCGGTCATCGTGTCGCCGTCGATCGCAAGGGACGCAGCGCCGGCGCGCGCGATCGCGGCGCTGCCCGCAGCCGAAGCCGCGAGAAGACGCGTGCGCAGCACCCTTGCGGATCGCCCGGCGAGGGTCGTGAAGGCGCCCGGATACGGCGGCGCCACCGCACGCACCAGGTTGTGGATCGATTGAGCGTCGCGCGACCAGTCGATACGCCCGTCCTCGGGCCGGCGCGCGCCGTAGTACGAGCCCTGCGCGATGTCGTTGGGCAACCGCGGCGCGGTGCCGGCGATAAGCGCGGGGAGCACCGCGTCGAGGCAGATCTCGGCGGCGACGGTCACCTTGTCGAAGACCTCGCGCGCGGTGTCGTCGGGCAGGATCGGCACCGCCTGCTGCGCGACGATGTCGCCGGCATCGGGCTTCTGCGTCATGTAGTGGAGCGTTGCGCCGGTGCGCCGCTCGCCGTGGAGGACTGCCCAGTTGACGGGCGCGCGTCCGCGGTAGCGCGGAAGGAGCGAGCCGTGCATGTTGAGCGCGCCCCGCGGCGCGAGTGCCACGAGCTCCGCCGAGATCATCCTGCGGTAGTAGAAGCTGAAGATGAATTCCGGCGCGAGCGCCGCGACGCGCGCGACGAACATGGGATCGCTCGCATCGGCGGGGGCCGTGTGCGGGAGACCCAGGTCGTCGGCGACGGCCGCGACGCGCTCGAACCAGAGCGTTTCGGCCGGATCGTCGTCGTGCGTGACGACGAGGGGCACGTCGACGCCGTGCGCACGCAGCACGCGAAGGCAGCGCGCGCCGACGCTGTGGTAGGCGAAGACGACGGCGCGGGTCACCTCGGGTTCACCGGTTGCGCGCCCGGCGACGTGTCCCCGGCCGGCGGCAGGTTCGCCCGCTGCGCGCTCGCGGGCTGCGTCTCCGCGGCAATGGCCGGCAACGCCGCCGCCGAGTCGTCGACGTCGCGCTCGAGCACTGCGCGGATCACGTAGCTCGGCCGCGTGCGTACCTGCTGGTAGATGCGCCCGACGTACTCGCCGAGGAGGCCGACGCCGAACATCGTCCAGCCGATCAGGAAGAACGCGAGGATGTCGCGGTCCCACAGCGCGCGGATGCCCTCGAGCAGGCCGCCGATCATCGTGCGCTCGACGATCACCACCGCATAGAGGATCACCGACGCCAGCGCAACCAGCATGCCGACGACCGAGAACATCTGCAGCGGCACGAGCGAGAATCCCGTCACGAGGTCGAAGTTGAGCCGGATCAGCCGGTAGAGCGAGTACTTCGATTCGCCGGCGACGCGCTCGGCATGCTCGACGTCGACCTCGACCGGGTGATGCGCGAACGTGTAGGCGAGCGCGGGAATGTAGACGCTGACCTCGCGCGCCGCGGCGACGGCATCGACGATCGCGCGGCTGTAGGCGCGCAGCATGCATCCCTGGTCGGTCATGCGGATGCGCGTGATCCGCTGGCGCACGCGGTTCATCAGCCTCGACGCGACACGGCGCCACCAGCTGTCCTCGCGCACCCGGCGCACGCCGCCGACGTAGTCGGCGCCTGCGTCCATCGCGGCGAGGAGCTTCGCGATCTCCTCGGGCGGGTTCTGCAGGTCGGCGTCGAGCGTGACCACGCGCTCGCCGCGCACGCGATCGAAGCCGGCGAGAATCGCGAGGTGCTGGCCGAAGTTCGCGTTGAAGAGGACGACCCGGGTGACGTCGGGGCGCGCTGCGAACTGGTCGGCGAGGAGCGCTCCCGAGCGGTCGCGGCTGCCGTCGTTGACGAAGATGACCTCGTAGGGGACGCCGAGCGCATCGAGCGCGGGGTAGAGCCTCGCGAAGAGCGCCGGCAGGCCGTCCTCCTCGTTGTAGACCGGGATGACGACCGAGAGGCTCGGAGCACTCATCGGCCGCCCTTCCGGTGGAGCGCGACGACCTCGGCGCAGGCGGCGCAGACGCGGTCGACGTCGGCCATCGTCATCGCCGCGTGCAGCGGCAGCGTCACCGTCGCCGCCGCGATGCGCTCGGTCTCGGGCAGGTCGCCTTCGCGGTAGCCGTAGCGGCGCCCGAGCGTCGACAGGTGCAGCGCTTCGTACGACACTCCGGTCATGATGCCCCGCGCCGCGAGCGCCTCGCGAAACTCCTTGCGCGTGATCGCGAGGCGCGCGAGGGGCAGCAGCACGCAGAACATGTTCCACGACTGGCCGTCGCCGTCGACGGGGCGCGGCGGGAGCTCGCACGCGGGATCGGTCGCGAAGCGCGCGAAGTAGCGCTCGACGAGGGCCCGTCGCGTGGCGAGGAATCCGGGAAGCCGCTCGAGCTGCGCGACGCCGATCCTCGCGCTGACGTCGGACAGGTTGAACTTGCCTCCGGGGAACGCGACGTCGCGGGTGCCGTCGGCGAGGCGCTCGATGCCGTGGAAGCGCAGCACCTCGATCCTTTTCGCCTCGGCGTCGTCGTTGCAGACGATCGCGCCGCCTTCGATCGTCGTGATGTTCTTGTTCGGATGGAAGCTCAGCGTGACGAGGTCGCCGATCGCCCCGACCTGCCGGCTGCGCCAGCGCGAGCCGAGGACGAGCGCCGCGTCCTCGATCACCCGCAGTTCGTGCCGCCGTGCGAGCGCGTAGAGCGCGTCGAGGTTAGTGAGCGACCCCGGCCAATGGGTGGGGATGATCGCGCGCGTGCGCGGGCCGATCTTCGCTTCCACCTGGCCAAGGTCGATGTTGCGCGTGACAGGCTCGCAGTCGACGAACACCGGCGTCGCACCAACCTTGACGATCATGTTGAGCACGGTGAAGAAGCTCTGCGCGCAGGTGATGACCTCGTCGCCCGGACCGACGCCCGCAAGCTGCAGCGCGACCTCGACCGCGGCGGTGGCCGACGTCAGCACGCGCACCGGGCGTCCCTCGCAGTGCGCGGACAACGCGGCCTCGAAACGCTCGACCCACGGGCCGCTCGTGATGTGTCCCGAGCGCAGGACGTCGGTGGCGGCCGCGACCGTCGCCTCGTCGAGGAGCGGGCTCGCGAACTTGAGGGGTGCCGGCGAATGCATCGGCGCGTCTTGATCGTCGTCGCGCGGCGCCTAGCTTCGCGCGACCAGCCACACGCCGGCGACAATCACGCCGATGCCGAGCCAGCGCTGCAAGGTCACCGCCTCGCCGAGGAGATAATGCGCGGCGACGGCGTTGACGATGTAGCCGAGCGAGAGCATCGGGTAGGCAATCGACACCGGGACGCGGGAGAGCCCGAGGATCCACACGACGAGGCTCACGGCGTAGAGCGCGGCACCGCCGATGAAGTGGGCCTCGGTGGCCATCCGCGTGAACGTCCGCACCCAGTTGTCGGCGGTGAGCGTCAGGACGCCGAGGTGGTTGGTCCCGGCCTTCAAGAGGAGCTGCGCCGCGGCGTTCAGCAGCACGCCGGCGACGAGGAACATGAAGGCGGCGGCACTCATCGCGGCGTCACGGGCGGGCACCGGCTGGGCTGCGCTCGACGAGCACCCGGCGCGAGTCGTGTGCGACGACGGTCATCGGCAGTCCCTCGGCGCCGAGCGCGCGCCACGTCTGCGGCGACATCAGTGCATAGCCCTGGCGAAGCCCGCGCCAGCGCGACGCCCACGCTTCGACCGTGGCGATCGCGAGCGACGGCTCGAGGTCGAGGCCTGGGCCGAGCTCGTCTCGCCACGCGACGACCGTCGTCGTGCGCCGCAGGTAGAACGGGAGCGTCTGGTCGTACATGCGGACCTGGTAGAAGGGCGCGCTGCGATCGTACGGAGGATCGGCGCGCTTTTCCAGCGTCGCGACGAGGTCGGCGGCCGAGCGAGTCGCCCGGAACACGTCCGACCCCTGGAAGAACGCCTGCATCGCGAGCATTGTCGCGATCGCAATGACCGCGACGGCGAGGCTGCGCGCAACCGATGCCGGCGCCGTCGACGCCGATCCCGAGCCGTGCAGGGCCGCACCGAGTCCACGCCCGGAGTCGCGGTCGCGCCACAGCAGGAACGCGCCGACTGCGTAGCCCGCGGCGGCAACGCCGAGCCCGAGCTCGACCCAGGGCCCGAGCGCCACGTAGAGCGCGTGCGGTGTCCTCGCGTCGGCGAGCCTCGAAGCGAGATGGGGGTAGCCGACGAGGGCCGCAATCCAGAGGACGAGCGTGCTCGCCGCAAGCACGACAGCGAGCCAGGCGAGCGCGCGCCCCGGCATCACCGCGAGCTGCCAGCCGAGCACCAGCGCGAGTGCCGGGAACATCGGCAGGATGTACGACGGCAGCTTCGAGCCCGAGATGCTGAAGAAGACGAGGACGAACGCGGCCCACGCGAGGCAGAAGCGCGGCCATGCGAACGCCCCGGGACCGGCAGCGCCGTCACGCCAGGCCGCGCGCGCCCGGACGAAGAACACTCCGGTCCACGGGAGCAATCCGACGATGACCATGGGCAGGAAGTACCACCACGGCCCGGGCCGGTTCAGGTTGGTGGTGAGGAAGCGCTCGACGTGCTCGTGGACGAAGAAGAAGCGCGGGAACTCGGGGTTGCGAAGCGACACCAGCACGAACCACGGCGCGGCGATCGCGAGGAGCAGCACGAGCCCCTTGCCGGCGTGAAGGCGCTTCCACGGACCGAAGTCACGCGTCGCAAGCGAATGGACGACGAGCGTGCACGCGGGAATCGCGATCGCGACGACGCCTTTGGTCAACACGCCGAGTGCCGTCGCCGCCCACGCGACGAGCATCCACGCCGCGCACCGGTGCCGCGAAAGCGCCGCGCGCTGGGCGAGCAGGAAGGCACAGAGCGCGACGGCCAGCCAGAACGAGAGCATCGCGTCGAGGGTCAGGATGTGCGCGATGCCGAAGTGCCAGACCGAGCCTGCGAGCACCGCGCCGGCGAGAAGCCCTGCCGAGGGCGTCGCGATTGCCGCCCCGGTCGCACCGACCGCGAGCACCGTGAGGAAGCCGGCGAGTGCGGTCGACAGGCGCGCGCTCGCCTCGCCAGGGCCGAATGCCTCGAATGTCGCCGCCGTCAGCCAGTATTGCAGCGGCGGCTTCTCGAAGTACTTGATGCCGTCGAGCCGCGGGGTGATCCAGTCGCCCGTCACCGTCATCTCGCGGGCGATCTCCGCGTAGCGGCCCTCGTCGGGATGCTGCAGCCTGCGCTCGCCGAGGTTGGCGAACCAGACGAGCGCCATGGCGACGGCGAGCGCGGCGACGACGGCGCGGGGGAGCGTGATGGACAAGGGTCTCGGGATCGCGGGGCGTCGCGGCGACGGGCGCGGCGGGCCGCGCGGGGCAGCGCATTCTACCCTGCGCCCCGTGCTAAATTCCCTCGTTTACTCTCGCCGACCGTGCCCGCCCCCCTCGTCCTGTACGACAACTACACGCGCAGCCTGCGCGAGTTCGCGCCGCTCGACCCGGCCGGACCGGTTCGCGTCTACACCTGCGGGCCGACCGTCTACGACTACCAGCACATCGGCAACTTCAGGACCTTCCTGTTCGAGGACGGATTGAAGCGCGTGCTGCGCTGGAACGGCTACCGGGTCATGCACGTGATGAACATCACCGACGTCGGCCACCTCACGTCCGACGCCGACACCGGCGAGGACAAGATGGAGAAGGGCGCCCGCCGCACCGGACGCAGCGCCTGGGAGATCGCCGAGCTCTATACCCAGGCCTTCATCGACGACATGCGCGCACTCGCGATCGATCCTCCCGACGTGATGCCGCGGGCGACCGACCACATCGCTGCACAGATCGAGTTCGTGGCCGAACTCGAGCGTCGCGGCTACACCTATCGCACCCCCGACGGCATCTACTTCGACACGTCGAAGCAACCCGACTATGGCTACCTCGCGCGGCTCGACCGTGCCGGACTCGAGGCGGGACACCGGGTCGAACCCGGCGACAAGCGATCGGCGACGGACTTCGCGCTGTGGAAGCTGTCGCCGCCCGGCAGCCGCCGCCAGATGGAATGGGAGAGTCCGTGGGGTCGCGGCTTTCCCGGCTGGCACATCGAGTGCTCGGCGATGGCGCAGCAATACCTCGGCGACTGGTTCGACATCCACTGCGGGGGCGAGGATCACATCGCCGTCCACCACACGAACGAGATCGCGCAGACCGAGGCGCGCTGCGGCACGCGGCTCGCCAACTTCTGGATGCACGGCTACTTCCTGCTGCAGAACGACGCGAAGATGGCGAAATCGGCAGGAACGTTCCTGCGCATCGGTGCGCTCGTCGAGCGCGGCGTCGAGCCGCTCGCCTTTCGCTACCTGTGCCTGACCGGGCACTACCGCAGCCAGCTCAACTTCACCTGGGAGGCGCTCGATGCAGCGGCGACCGGGCTCGCGCGGCTGCGAAGCGGCTTCCACGCGCTCGCTTCGGCGCCGGACGCGGCGCCCGACGCCGCCTCCGTCGGGCGCTTCACGGCCGCGATCAACGACGATCTCAACTTTCCGCGCGCGCTCGCCGTCGCATGGGAGGTCTTGCGCGGCAGCCTCGCCGAGCCCGTGAAGCGCGCGACGCTCGAGCGCTTCGACGACGTGCTGGGGCTGGGGCTCGCCGCGTGGCGTCCGGCGCAAGTGGCGGTGCCCCCTGCCATCGAGGCGCTCGCGCGCGAGCGCGCCGACGCACGCCGCGCTAGGCAATGGGCCGAATCGGACCGCATTCGCGAGGCACTGCGTGCCGCCGGATGGGAGGTCGAGGACCGTGCCGACGGCTACGCGCTGAAGCCGCGCGGTTAGGGTGGGGTCAGGTCTTGCTTTTTGCCCCGGCGCGGCAAAAGGCAAGACCTGACCCCCCTACCAAGACCTGACCCCACCCTAACCGCGGTCGCGGCGCCACATGACGTCCGGGGCGCCGGCGTCGCGGTTGAGGAAGCGCGCGAGGACGAAGAGCAGGTCGGACAGGCGGTTCACGTACATCCGCGCGGGCTGCGTCACCGGCTCCGTCGCCGCCAGCGCAACCACCGCGCGCTCGGCGCGCCGGCAGACGGTGCGGGCGACGTGCGCGAGCGCCGCCGTGCGCGTTCCGCCCGGCAGCACGAACTCCTTGAGCCGCGGCAGGTCGGCATTGAGCGTCTCGACCGCGTGCTCGAGGCGCTCGACGTGCGCCGCGCCGATCGCCGTGTGGCCGGGAATCGAAAGCTCGCCTCCGAGGTCGAAGAGGTCGTGCTGGATTTCCGAGAGCAGCGTGCCGACGGCGGGCGGAAGCGACTCGACCGAGAGCAGCCCGACGAAGGCATTGAGCTCGTCGATGGCGCCGATGGCGCCGATCCGCGCGCTGTCCTTGGCTACGCGCGAGCCGTCGCCGAGCCCGGTCGTGCCGGCGTCGCCGGTGCGCGTGACGATCTTCGACAGCCGATGTCCCATGCCGAGTCCACCTCCATGCCGATGCTCGTCGATTTTGCTACGATTGTCCACCGGGCGAAACCGCTCGCGAGCGATCGTGGGATCGCCACGGGCACGAGAAGGAGCCGCGCCGTGACCAGTCAGGGAATCTACGATCGGCACCTCGAGCGCCGGCCGGCGAACCACGCGATGCTGACGCCGCTGTCGTTCATCGCGCGCACGGCGTACACGTGGCCCGAGCACCCGGCGGTGATCCACGGCCCGCGCCGCTACACGTGGAAGGAGACCTATGCGCGCGCCCGCAGGCTCGCCTCGGCGCTCGCGCGCCGCGGGATCGGGGTCGGCGACACCGTCGCGGTGATGCTCGCCAACACGCCCGAGATGGTCGAATGCCACTTCGGCGTGCCGATGATCGGCGGCGTTCTCAACACGCTCAACACGCGCCTCGACGGCGCGACGCTCGCGTTCATGCTCGACCACGGCGAGGCGAAGGTGCTGATCACCGACACCGAGTTCGCGCCGCAGGTCGCGGCCGCGCTGGCGACGGTGGCGAAGCGGCCGCTGGTGGTCGACGTCGCCGACGCGCTCGGCCCCGGCGGCGAGCGCCTGGGCGAATGCGACTACGAGACGTTCATCGCCGCGGGCGATGCCGGGTTCGCGTGGCTGCCGCCCGCGGACGAATGGAACGCCATCTCGCTCAACTACACGTCGGGGACGACCGGCAATCCGAAGGGCGTCGTCTATCACCACCGTGGCGCCTACCTCAACGCGCTTTGCAACATCGTCGACTGGCAGATGCCGCGGCACTCGGTTTACCTGTGGACGCTGCCGATGTTCCATTGCAACGGCTGGTGCTTCCCGTGGACGATGGCCGCCAACGCGGGAACCAATATCTGTCTGCGCAGGGTCGAGGCGAAGCCGGTGTTCGATGCGATCCGCGAGCACCGCGTCACCCACTACTGCGGGGCGCCGATCGTCCATGCGATGCTGATCAATGCGCCCGACGAGCAGAAGCGCGGCATCGACCACCGCGTCAGCGCGCTGGTCGCTGCGGCGGCGCCGCCTGCGGCGGTGATCGAGGGCATGGAGCGGATGGGCTTCGACATCACCCACATCTACGGCCTCACCGAGACCTACGGGCCGGCGGCGGTGTGCGCGAAGCACCTCGACTGGGAGCGCCTCGACATCGCTGCGCGGACCGAGCGCAACGGGCGCCAGGGCGTCCGCTACACCTGCGAGGAAGGCATGACGGTGATGGATCCGGGGACGATGCGCGAGGTTCCCGCCGACGGCGAGACGATGGGCGAGATCATGTTCCGCGGCAACATCGTCATGAAGGGCTATCTGAAGAACCCCGAAGCGTCGGATGAGGCGTTCGCCGGCGGGTGGTTCCATACCGGCGACCTCGCCGTGCTGCAGCCCGACGGCTACGTGAAGATCCGGGATCGCTCGAAGGACGTCATCATTTCCGGCGGCGAGAACATCAGCTCGCTCGAAGTCGAGGACGTGCTCTATCGCCATCCCGCCGTCCTCGCTGCGGCGGTGGTCGCGAAGCCCGACCCGAAATGGGGCGAGACGCCGTGTGCGTTCGTCGAGCTGAAGCCGGGGGCGAAGCTGACCGAGGCGGAGGTGGTCGAGCACTGCCGCGCCCACCTTGCGCGTTTCAAGGTGCCGAAGTCGGTCGTGTTCGGAGACATCCCGAAGACGTCGACCGGGAAGATCCAGAAGTTCATCCTGCGCGAACGCGCGCAATCCGTGAAGGCCATCGAATGAACGCTACCGTCGCCCCCGCAGCCGCGACCTCCGTCGCGGCCGACTACGTCGTTGCCGAAACGCGCAACGGCGTCCGCACGCTCACGCTGAACCGCGGCGAGCGCTTCAACGCGCTGTCGCGCGCGATGCTGGAGGCGCTCGAGGCCGCGCTCGACCGCGCTGCGGCCGAGCGCGACGTGCGCAGCGTGGTGATCGCCGCCGCCGGTCGCGGCTTCTGCGCCGGCCACGACCTGAAGGAGCTGCGTGCCGAGCGCTCGCCCGAGGGGCGCCATGCGATCTTCGACCTGTGCAGCCGCGTGATGCTGAAGCTCACGCAGCTTCCGCAGCCGACGATCGCGCGCGTTCACGGCCTCGCCACCGCGGCGGGCTGTCAGCTCGTCTCGATGTGCGACCTCGCGGTCGCCGCGGACGTCGCGCGCTTCGCGCTCCCCGGAGTCAACGTCGGCGTGTTCTGCTCGACCCCGGCGGTCGGCGTCGGTCGCAACGTGTCGCGCAAGCGCACGATGGAGATGCTGCTGACCGGCGAGCCGATCGACGCCGCCACCGCGCTCGCGTGGGGCCTCGTCAACCGTGTCGTCCCCGCGGGCGAGCTCGACGACGCGATCGCGCACTTCACCGGTCTCATCGCTGCGCGCAGCGCGTCGGTCATCGCGCTCGGCAAGGCCGCCTTTTACCGGCAGATCGACACGACGCTCGCGGGAGCGTACGAGCTGACGGGCGACGTCATGGCCTGCAATCTCGGCGACCCGGATTCGGACGAGGGCATCGACGCCTTCCTCGGCAAGCGAGCGCCGCACTGGCGCGGGTCGACCGCGGGCTGACCGTCGTCTGTCCGAGACGGAAGGTCGCGTTCGCCGCGCAAGGCGGGCGTACGCGTCCCACGGGTGAGGCTCGAGGACGCTTTGCCCGCGTGCGGCCCTCATTGCCAAGCGGGGTCGCAGACCGGATAATCCGCGGCAACCGAAGAACGGGAGGCGCTCGGGCGCCACGGCGTACGATCGTACATGGCGACCGACATCATCCTCGAGACCCGCGGACTGACCAAGGAATTCAAGGGTTTCGTCGCCGTCAACAACGTCGACCTGGCGATCCGTCGCGGTACGATCCATGCGCTGATCGGGCCCAACGGCGCGGGCAAGACGACCTGCTTCAACCTCCTCACCCATTTCCTCGTCCCCAGCCGGGGCACGATCCTCTACAACGGACGCGAGATCACCGGCGCGCGGCCGGCGGCGATTGCCCAGCTAGGGCTCGTGAGGTCATTCCAGATCTCGGCGGTCTTTCCGCACCTGTCGGTGCTCGAGAACGTGCGCATCGCACTGCAGAGGAAGCGCGGTTCCTCGCTTGACTTCTGGCGCTCGGAGCGCATCCTGCGCACGCTCGATGTGCGGGCGCGCGAACTGATCGACGCGGTCGGCCTCGAGGGCTTCGAGGGCACCGCCGCGGGCGAGCTTCCGTACGGGCGCAAGCGCGCGCTCGAGATCGCGACCACGCTCGCGCTCGACCCCGAGATGATGCTTCTCGACGAGCCGACCGCCGGGATGACGCACGAGGACGTCGAGCGCATCGCAGCGCTCATCAGGAAGGTCGCCGCCAACCGCACGGTGCTGATGGTCGAGCACAACCTGTCGGTCGTGTCCACGCTGTCGGACCACATCACGGTGCTCGCCCGCGGGGAGATCCTCGCCGACGGCGACTACGCGTCGGTGTCGAAGAATCCCGCGGTGATCGAGGCGTACCTGGGGGGCGGGCATGCGTGAAGCCGCGGCGGCAGGGCGGATCGGCGATGGCTGAGGCGGCGCGCGCAGCCTCTCCCGCGGCATCGGCGAGCGCCGCGCCGCTGCTCGCCGTGCGCGGGCTGCAGGCGTGGTACGGCGAGTCGCACATCCTGCATGGCGTCGATTTCGACGTCGCGGAAGGCGAGGTCGTCACGCTGCTCGGACGCAACGGCGCCGGCAAGACGACGACGCTGAAATCGATCATGGGTGTCGTGCCGCGCCGCGAGGGCTCGGTCACCTTCGAGGGCGCCGAGACGATCAGGCTCGCGTCGAACCGCGTCGCCCGGCTCGGCATCGCGTGGTGCCCCGAGGAGCGCGGCATCTTCGCGAGCCTCGACGTCGAGGAGAACCTGCTGCTGCCGCCGAAGGTCCGCGACGGCGGCCTGACGGTCGCGCAGATCTACGAGCTGTTCCCGAACCTGCTCGAGCGCCGCCGCAGCCAGGGAACCAAACTCTCGGGCGGCGAGCAGCAGATGCTCGCGATCGGACGCATCCTGCGCACCGGCGCGCGGCTCCTGCTCCTCGACGAGCCGACCGAGGGGCTCGCACCGGTCATCGTCCAGCACATCGGCGCGACGATCGCGCAGCTTCGCGAGCGTGGGTTCACGATCCTGCTCGTCGAGCAGAACTTCCACTTCGCAGCCACCGTCGCCGACCGCCATTACGTGATGGAGCACGGTCGAGTCGTCGACATGATTCCCAACGCGGAGCTCGATGCCAGCATGCCCAGGCTGCACCGGTACCTGGGCGTGTGAACGGCAAGGGTCCGTTTTCGCAGCAGTGCTTCAACGAGGAGAAGAACCAATGAACAAGGCAAGACGCAGTCTGCTCGCCCTGGCGGTCGCCGGCGCATTCGCGATCGGCACCGCAAGCGCGGACATTCCGAACAACACGATCAAGCTCGGCGTGTTGTCCGACTTCTCGGGCATCTACAAGGACCTGGGCGGCGACGGCTCGGTCGTCGCGGCGAAGCTCGCCGTGCAGGATTCGGGCATCGAGAAGAAGGGCATCAAGGTCGAGATCATCCAGGCCGACCACCAGAACAAGCCCGACGTCGGGTCGGCGATCGCCCGCCGCTGGTACGACTCGGAGGGCGTCGATGCGATCGTCGACGTCCCGACTTCGAGCGTCGCGCTCGCCGTGGCGCAGGTGACGAAGGACAAGAACAAGGTGTTCCTGGCGTCGGGCCCGGGGTCGTCGGACCTGACCGGCAAGGATTGCTCGCCGAACACCGTCCACTGGACCTACGACACGTGGATGCTCGCCCACGGCACGGGTACCGCGATCACCAAGCACGGCGGCAACACCTGGTTCTTCATCACGGCGAACTACGCGTTCGGCCACGCGCTGCAGCAGGACACCACGGCGGCGGTCGAGCAGGCCGGCGGCAAGGTGCTGGGCTCGGTCGACGTTCCGATTGCCACCCAGGACTTCAGCTCGTACCTGCTGCAGGCGCAGGCGTCGAAGGCCAAGGTGATCGGTCTCGCCAACGCCGGCGGTGACACGATCAACTCGATCAAGCAGGCTGGCGAGTTCGGCATCGTCAAGGGCGGCCAGCAGCTTGCCGGGCTGCTCGTGTTCATCACCGACATCCACTCGCTCGGCCTGCAGGCCGCGCAGGGGCTGACGCTGACGACGACGTTCTACTGGGACATGAACGACCAGACCCGCGCGTTCGCCAAGCGCTTTGCCCCGCTCGACAAGGGAATCCACCCGACGATGGTGCACGCGGGCGTCTATGCCGCGGTGCTGCACTACCTGAAGGCGGTCGAGGCGCTGCACGACGTCAAGAACGGCGTGAAGATCGTCGACGAGATGAAGAAGATGCCGACCGACGATCCGCTGTTCGGCAAGGGCTCGATCCGCGCCGACGGCCGTGGTATCCACCCGGCGTTCCTGATGCAGGTGAAGACCCCGGCGGAGTCGAAGTACCCGTGGGATTACCTGAAGCTCGTGGCGACGATTCCCGCCAACGAGGCCTTCCGTCCGCTGAAGGACGGCGGCTGCTACCTCGTGAAATAGCGACCTGCGGTCTTGCGCAACCGCTCCCTGCCGCGGCGACGCGGCGGGGAGCGGCCGCGATGGCGGAGAACTGAATGCAGGCCCTGTTCGGACAGCTCCTGGTCGGCCTCATCAACGGTGCGTTCTACGCGATGCTCTCGCTCGGCCTCGCGGTGATCTTCGGCCTGCTCAACATCATCAATTTCACCCACGGCGCGCTCTACATGCTGGGCGCGTTCTGCGCCTGGTTCATCCTGCAGAGCGTGCACATCGGCGGCTTCCATCTCGGCTACTGGTCGTCGCTCATCATCGCGCCGATCGTTGTCGGCGCATTCGGCATCCTGATCGAGCGCACGATGCTGAAGCGCCTCTACAAGCTCGATCATCTCTACGGTCTCCTGCTGACCTTCGGCCTGGCGCTCGTCATCCAGGGTGTCTTCCGCAACGAGTTCGGGTCTTCGGGAATGCCCTATGACATCCCGCCGCTGCTTACCGGAGGATTCAACCTCGGCTTCATGTTCCTGCCGCTCTATCGCGGCTGGGTCGTCGTGGCGTCGCTCGTTGTCTGCTTCGCCACGTGGTACGTGATCGAGCGCACCAAGCTCGGCAGCTATCTGCGCGCCGGCACCGAGAACCCGGCGCTCGTGCAGGCGTTCGGGATCAACGTGCCGCTGATGGTCACGCTGACGTTTGCCTTCGGCGCCGCGCTCGCCGCGCTCGCCGGCGTGATGGCCGCTCCGATCTACCAGGTCAGCCCGATGATGGGCGCCGACATCATCATCGTGGTGTTCGCAGTCGTGGTGATCGGCGGCATGGGCTCGATCATGGGGGCGATCGTCACCGGTTTCAGCCTCGGCATCATCGAGGGGCTGACCAAGTATTTCTACCCGGAGGCGTCGACCACCGTGATCTTCGTCATCATGGTGATCGTGCTGATGCTGAAGCCCGCCGGCCTGTTCGGGAAGGAGCGCTGAGGATGGCGACCGGCCTCACCTCGTCCGGCGATGCGGCCGGCGGCAGCGAGCCGCGGCGCAGCGCCGTCGTGATCGGCACCGTCGTGATGGCGGTGCTGCTGGTCATCGCGCCACTCGCCGATGTCTACCCGGTGGTAGTCGAGAAGGCGATGTGCTTCGCGCTCTTCGCCTGCGCGTTCAACCTGCTGCTCGGCTTCGGCGGGCTCCTGTCGTTCGGCCACGCGATGTTCCTCGGAACCGCCGGCTACGTCACTGCCTACGCGGCGAAGAGCTGGGGCCTGCCTCCTGAGCTCGCCATCCTGCTCGGGACGGCGGCCTCGGCGCTGCTCGGCGTCGTCGTCGGGCTGCTCGCCATCCGCAGGCAGGGCATCTATTTCGCGATGATCACGCTGGCGCTCGCGCAGATGATGTACTTCTTCTACGTCCAGGCGCCGTTCACCCACGGCGAGGACGGCATCCAGGCGGTGCCGCGCGGACGCCTGCTCGGGTTCATCGACCTGTCGAATTCGCTCGCGATGTACTACACGGTTCTCGTCATCTTCATCGCTGCGTTCGTGCTCATCTACCGGATCGTCCATTCGCCGTTCGGGCAGGTGCTGAAGGCGATCCGCGAGAACGAGCCGCGCGCGATCTCGCTCGGCTACGATGCCGATCGCTACAAGCTGCTCGCCTTCGTGCTGTCGGCGGCGCTCTCAGGCCTCGCCGGGGCGGTCAAGGCGATCGTGTTCCAGCTCGCGTCGCTCACCGATGTCCATTGGACGATGTCGGGCGAGGTCGTGCTGATGACGCTCCTCGGCGGCATGGGTACGCTGTTCGGGCCCGTCGTCGGCGCCTTCGTGCTGGTCGCGCTCGAGAACTACCTCGCCGGATTCGGCGAATGGGTCACGGTGATCACCGGGGGCATCTTCGTGATCTGCGTGCTCATGTTCCGGCGCGGAATCGTCGGCGAGATTGGCGCCTGGTGGGCGGCGCGGCGGGCGCATCGGAGCGGAGAGGCGAAGCGCGGCTCCGCCGCGGTTTGACCCACCCTGCGCCGTCGCGATAAAATCCCACGGTTTGACGGACGGCATCGTGCCGTGACCGCGGCACCGGGCCGGCGTCGGGATGCGCGGAACTGAGGCAGGGGCCGGCAGGACAGCGGTCTCGCATGCGCATCGGGCTGGTCGTCGGCAACTGGAAGATGAACGGCGGACTTGCGTCCAACGCGAAGCTTCTTGCGCGGCTCGCGGACGACTGGCGCGGTGAGGTTCCGCGCAGGCTCGCGGTCTGCGTTCCGGCGCCGTATCTCGCGCAGACGCAGGCCGCGCTCGGCGACAGCCCCGTCGCATGGGGTGTGCAGGACGTGAGCGAGCACGCGGCGGGCGCCTATACGGGCGAGGTCTCGGCTGCGATGGCGGCCGAATTCGGCTGCCGCTACGCGATCGTCGGGCACTCGGAGCGGCGGCGGCTGCATGGCGAGTCCGACCTGATCGTCGCTGCAAAGGCCGGTGCGGCGCTCGACGCGGGGCTGGTGCCGATCGCCTGCGTCGGCGAGGCGCTGGCGGAGCGCGAGCGCGGTGAGACCGGTCGCGTCGTGACACGGCAGGTCGATGCGCTGGTCGCAGGTCTCGGAGACCGGGTGCGCGAGTGCGTGGTGGCCTACGAGCCGGTGTGGGCAATCGGTACCGGCCGGACGGCGACGCCCGCCGAGGCGGAGGACGTGCACGCGCTGCTGCGCAAGCGGCTGGCCGAGGCGGGCACCGGCGACGTGACGCTTCTCTATGGGGGCAGCGTCAAGGCCGCCAACGCGGGATCGCTGTTCGCGATGCCGGATGTGGATGGCGCCCTGGTGGGCGGCGCATCGCTCGATGCGGACGAATTTCTTGGCATCGCCCGGGCCTGAGTGCCCGGGTCATGCGGAGCAGGCGGCAATGAGCTTGTTGCAGACGCTGGTTCTGGTCCTACACGTGCTGGCTGCGATCGCCATCTGCGGCTTCGTGCTGCTGCAGCACGGCAAGGGCGCAGACATGGGCGCGGCGTTCGGCGGGGGTTCCTCGGGAAGCCTGTTCGGCGCGTCGGGGTCCGCCAACTTCCTCTCGCGTACGACGGCGGTGCTCGCGGCGATATTCTTCACGACGAGCGTCGCACTCACCTGGTTTGCCTCGCAGCACGGCGCGCCGGTGGGGGTCATGGAGAAGGCTGCGGCCGAGCAGAGCGCGGTTCCGGCTCCGACGGCGCCGGCGTCGAAGTCGTCCGTCGATGCGGCCGGCAAGGCGGCCAGCGGCGCGGCGGGTGCACCGGCGAGCGATCAGGTGCCGGGCGCGGCAGGTCCGGCTTCCCCGGGCACGGCTGCGCCGGCACCCGGCAAGACCCCGGCGGAAGAAGTGCCAAAATGACGACGAAGCCGACGTGGTGAAATTGGTAGACACGCTGTCTTGAGGGGGCAGTGGCGAAAGCCGTGGGAGTTCGAGTCTCCCCGTCGGCACCAGCGAACGGTGGCAACGCAGGTGAACGCAGCAGCGCAGGTGAACGCAGCAGCGCAGGTGAACGCAGCAGCGCAGGTGAACGCAGCAGCGCAGGTGAACGCAGCAGCGCAGGGTTGGACGGGCCCCGCGACGGGCCGGCATGCGGCTCCCGAGGGCCGCGGCATTGGCGGCCACGGATGCGCGTGTCGGCGAGCGACGCGGCGTGGACGTTGGATGAACATCCCGGCGGTGGGCCCGGGGCTCTGATTGCACCCGACTCTTGCTTCGCATCGCCACGCCCTGATCCACACTCCTCCTTTCGCCCCTTCCTCCCCAGTCCCCGTTCCTCGCCTCTCACGTGCTCGCCGAATACTTCCCGATCCTCGTCTTCATCCTGTTCGGCATCGTGCTGGGCGCGGTGATGCTCGGCGCCGGGAGCTTCGTTTCGCCGAACCATCCGGACCCCGAGAAGCTCTCAGCCTATGAGTGCGGCTTCGAGGCGTTCGAGGACGCGCGGATGAAGTTCGACGTGCGCTACTACCTGATCGCGATCCTGTTCATCCTGTTCGATCTCGAGATCGCCTTCCTGTTTCCGTGGGCGGTGGTGCTGCGCGAGATCGGGATGCCCGGGTTCATTGCGATGCTGGTGTTCCTGTTCATCCTCGTCGTCGGTTTCGTCTACGAGTGGAAAAAGGGTGCCCTGGAATGGGACTGAGCGATGGCCATTGAAGGCGTCCTCGAGAAAGGCTTCGTCACGACCACGCTCGACAGCGTGATCAACTGGGCGCGCAACGGCTCGATGTGGCCGATGACCTTCGGGCTCGCCTGCTGCGCGGTCGAGATGATGCACGCCGGTGCGTCGCGCTACGATCTCGACCGCTTCGGCGTCGTGTTCCGGCCGAGCCCGCGCCAGTCCGACGTGATGATCGTCGCCGGCACGCTGTGCAACAAGATGGCGCCGGCGCTGCGCAAGGTCTACGACCAGATGGCCGAGCCGCGCTGGGTGATCTCGATGGGCTCGTGCGCCAACGGCGGAGGCTACTACCACTATTCGTACTCGGTCGTGCGCGGCTGCGACCGCATCGTCCCGGTCGACGTCTACGTTCCCGGCTGTCCGCCGACGGCGGAGGCGCTGCTGTACGGCATCCTCCAGCTGCAGAACAAGATCTGGCGTACCAACACGATCGCGCGTTGATGGCTGCCGATTCCGACGATCTCGCCGGCCTGCTTCCTTCCCTGCTCGTGGGGGCCGGCGCGAACGTCGCCGTCGACCGCGGCGAGGTGACGCTCGAAGTGCCGGCTGCACGCTATCTCGCGACGATGCAGACGCTGCGCGACGATCCGAAGACGAGGTTCGAGATGCTGGTCGACCTCTGTGGCGTCGACTACGCCGGGTTCGCCGGCGGCGCGCACGAGGGCCCGCGCTTCGCCGCGGTATCGCACCTGCTGTCGCTGTCGCACAACCGCCGGCTGCGCGTGCGCACGTTCGCCGACGACGACGATTTCCCGGTGCTCGCGAGCGTGATCGGCGTGTGGCCGTCGGTGAACTGGTTCGAGCGCGAGGCGTTCGATCTCTACGGGATCGTGTTCAGCGGCCACCCGGATCTGCGCCGCATCCTCACCGACTACGGCTTCGTCGGGCATCCGTTCCGGAAGGACTTTCCGATCTCCGGCTACGTCGAGATGCGCTACGACCCCGAGCAGGCGCGGGTGATCTACCAGCCGGTGTCGATCGAGCCGCGGGTGGTGACGCCCCGGGTCATCCGCGAGGAGAACTACGCCGACGGCGAGCCCGAGCCGGGCAGCCCGGGCAGCGGCAAGCCGGTGGCGGTGGCCAAGGGCTGAGATGCGCGACCAACGTGGCTGAGATCCGCAACTACACGATGAACTTCGGGCCGCAGCACCCGGCGGCGCACGGCGTGCTGCGCCTCGTGCTCGAGCTCGACGGCGAGGTCATCGCGCGCGCCGATCCGCACATCGGCCTCCTGCACCGGGCGACCGAGAAGCTCGCCGAGACGCGCACGTGGATCCAGTCGCTGCCGTACATGGACCGGCTCGACTACGTTTCGATGATGTGCAACGAGCACGCGTACTGCCTCGCGATCGAGCGGCTGCTCGGCATCGAGATCCCCGAGCGTGCGCTCTACATCCGCACGATGTTCGACGAGCTCACGCGGATCCTCAACCACCTGATGTGGCTCGGCTCGCACGCGCTCGACGTCGGCGCGATGACGGTGTTCCTGTATGCGTTCCGCGAACGCGAGGACCTGTTCGACATGTACGAAGCGGCGTCCGGCGCGAGGATGCACGCGGCGTACTACCGTCCGGGCGGCGTCTACCGCGACCTCCCGGAGCGGATGCCGCAGTACCAGGCGATGAAGTCACGCAACGCACGCGCGATGAAGGACCTCAACGCGAACCGCCAGGGGTCGCTCCTCGATTTCATCGAGGACTTCACGCGGCGCTTTCCGGCGTGCGTCGACGATTACGAGGTGCTGCTGACCGACAACCGCATCTGGAAGCAGCGCACCGTCGGCATCGGCGTGGTCAGCGCCGAGCGGGCGGTCGCGCTCGGCTTCACCGGGCCGATGCTGCGCGGCTCGGGCGTGCCGTGGGACCTGCGCCGCAAGCAGCCTTACGCGGCCTACGACCGGATGGAGTTCGACATCCCGGTCGGGACGCACGGCGACTGCTACGACCGCTACCTCGTGCGCATTGCGGAGATGCGGCAATCGAACCGGATCGTCGCGCAGTGCGTCGACTGGCTGCGCCGGAACCCCGGACCGGTGATCGTCGACGACTACAAGGTGGCGCCCCCCCCGCGCGAGCGCATGAAGACGGGGATGGAGGACCTGATCCACCACTTCAAGCTGTTCTCGGAGGGGATCCACGTTCCTGCGGGCGAGGTCTACGCGGCGATCGAGCACCCGAAGGGCGAGTTCGGCGTCTATGCGATCTCCGATGGAGCCAACAAGCCGTGGCGCATCAAGCTGCGCCCGCCCGACTACGTCCACCTCGCCGCACTCGACGAGATGGCGCGCGGGCACATGATCGCCGACGTCGTCACCATCATCGGCACCCAGGACATCGTGTTCGGATCGATTGACCGATGACGATGCTCTCCGATGCCGCGCGGGCGAAGATCGATCGCGAGATTGCCAAGTATCCGTCCGACCGCAGGCAGTCGGCGGTGATGGCTGCCCTCGCGATCGTCCAGGACGAGCACGGCTGGCTGCCGGTGCCGCTGAT
Source organism: Pseudomonadota bacterium (assembly GCA_018241785.1). Taxonomy (GTDB): domain Bacteria; phylum Pseudomonadota; class Gammaproteobacteria; order Burkholderiales; family Casimicrobiaceae; genus VBCG01. The sequence goes on from JAFEDF010000049.1 coordinate 25,401, forward strand.
GGACGAGATCGCGCGCTACCTCGGCATGCCGCCGGTCGCGGTCTACGAGGTCGCGACCTTCTACGAGATGTACAACCGCGCACCGACCGGGCGCTTCAAGATCACGCTGTGCACGAACCTGCCGTGTGCGCTCGCCGGCGCCAATGCGGCGGCGAAGCAGCTCCATGACCGGCTCGGCGTCACCTTCGGCGAGACCACCGCCGACGGCTGCTTCACGCTGAAGGAGGGCGAGTGCATGGGTGCGTGCGGCGATGCGCCGGTGCTGCTCGTCAACAACAAGCGCATGGAGGGCTTCATGACGGCGCCGAGGCTCGATGCGCTCCTCGACGAGCTCGCCGCGGCCGCAGCGCGCGGCGAGGGCGCCGCGAATCCGGTCGAACCGGAGCCGAAGGCATGAACGCGCCGTCCGGGTTCATCGACTACGGCCCCGACGCGGTGCTGCTCGCCGGCCTCAACGGGCGCAACTGGAGGCTCGCCGACTACGTCGCGCGCGGCGGCTACGAGGCGCTGAAGAAGATCCTGGCGCACAAGACTCCGCCCGACGAGGTGATCGCGGAGGTGAAGAAATCGGGGCTGCGCGGGCGTGGCGGAGCCGGCTTCCCGACCGGGCTCAAGTGGAGCTTCATGCCGAAGCAGTACGCCGGCGACAAGTACCTCGTCTGCAACTCCGACGAGGGCGAGCCGGGGACGTTCAAGGATCGCGACCTCTTGCGCTACAACCCGCACGCGGTGTTCGAGGGCATGGCGATCGCCGCATGGGCCACCGGAAGCAACCGCGGCTACAACTACGTCCACGGCGAGATCTGGGACGTCTACGAGCGTTGCGAGGAGGCGATCGAGGAGGCGTATGCGGCGGGCCTGCTCGGCGACAACATCCTCGGCAGCGGCTTCTCGTTCCACCTGTACAACCACCACGGTTACGGCGCATACATCTGCGGCGAGGAGACCGGGCTGCTCGAGTCGCTCGAAGGCAAGAAGGGCCTGCCGCGCTTCAAGCCGCCGTTCCCGGCCAATTTCGGGCTCTACGGCAAGCCGACGACGATCAACAACACCGAGACCTTTGCCGCCGTGCCGTGGATCATCAGGAACGGCGCCGAGTGGTTCCTCGGCCTCGGCCTGCCGAACAACGGGGGCACGAAGATCTTCTCGGTGTCGGGCGACGTCGCGCATCCCGCCAACTTCGAGGTGAAGCTCGGCACGCCGTTCCCGAAGCTGCTCGAAATGGCGGGCGGAGTGCGGGGCGGTCGACCGCTGAAGGCCGTGATCCCCGGAGGCTCGTCGGCACCGGTACTGCCGGGGGCGACGATGATGGACCTGACGATGGACTACGACTCGATCGCCAAGGCGGGATCGATGCTGGGGTCGGGTGCGGTGATCGTGCTCGACGACACACGCTGCATGGTGCGGAGCCTCCTGCGGCTGTCGTACTTCTACTACGAGGAATCGTGCGGACAGTGCACGCCGTGCCGCGAAGGCACCGGCTGGATGTGGCGAATGGTCGACCGCATCGAGCACGGCAAGGGCCGCCGCGAGGATCTCGACGTCCTGAACCAGGTTGCCGACAACATCCAGGGCCGCACGATCTGTGCGCTCGGTGACGCCGCGGCGATGCCGGTCAGGAGTTTCATTCACCACTTCCGCGGCGAGTTCGAGCATCACATCGAGCACAAGCGCTGCCTCGTGCCGGATTACCTGTGAGCGCGCCGCTCGTCAACGTCGAGGTCGACGGCCGCACCGTGCAGGTGCCGAAAGGCAGCCCGCTGATCGAGGCCGCGGCGAAGCTCGGCATCTACGTGCCGCACTTCTGCTATCACCGCAAGCTGTCGATCGCGGCGAACTGCCGCATGTGCCTCGTGCAGGTCGATAAGTCTCCGAAGCCGCTGCCGGCCTGCGCGACCCCGGTCGCCGAGGGGATGAAGGCGTGGACGCACTCGGAGCAGGCGATCACCGCGCAGCGCGGCGTGATGGAATTCCTGCTCATCAACCATCCGCTCGACTGCCCGATCTGCGACCAGGGCGGCGAATGCCAGCTGCAGGACCTCGCGGTCGGCTACGGCGCTTCCGCGTCGCGCTACATCGAGCCCAAGCGCGCCGTCGTCCACAAGGAGCTCGGCCCGCTGATCTCGGCCGAGGAGATGACCCGCTGCATCCACTGCACGCGCTGCATCCGCGTCGGGCAGGAGGTCGGCGGCATCATGGAACTCGGCATGATCGGGCGTACCGAGCACGCCGAGATCGTCTCTTTCGTCGGGCGCACGGTCGACTCGGAGCTCTCCGGCAACATGATCGACGTCTGCCCGGTGGGCGCACTGACGTCGAAGCCGTTCCGCTTCACCGCGCGCAACTGGGAGCTCACGCGGCGGCGCAGCGTGTCGCCGCACGATGGCCTCGGAGCCAACGTCGAGGTGCAGGTGAAGAACGACCGCGTGAAGCGCGTCGTGCCGTCGACGAACGAGGCCGTCAACGAGTGCTGGATCAGCGACAAGGACCGCTTCTCGTACGAGGGGCTCTACGGCGAGGCGCGGCTGACCGCGCCGATGATCAAGCACGACGGCGAGTGGAAGGAGGTCGACTGGCCGGCCGCGCTCGAATTCACCGCGCAGGGTCTCGCCGACGCGGTGAAGAAGCGTGGCCCCGCCGCGCTCGGCACGCTCGTTTCCCCGCATGCAACGCTCGAGGAGATGGCGCTCGCCGCGCGCCTCACGCGCGGGCTCGGCAGCGACAACGTCGACTTCAGGCTGCGCCAGGCGGACTTTCGCGATGCAGGACTGCGCGACGGCATTCCGTGGCTGGGCATGCCGATCGCCGAAGTCGGGCAGCTCGACCGTGCGCTGGTGATCGGAAGCTTCCTGCGCAAGGATCACCCGCTGCTCGCGCACCGGCTTCGCGACGCGGCGAAGCGTGGCGCGCAGGTCACGATGCTGCACTCGACCGACGACGACTGGCTGATGCCCGTCGCACACCGGGCGATCGTGCCGCCGTCGCTCGTGCCGATGATGCTCGCCGAGATCGTCGTCGCCGCAGCGCAGGGAGCGGGCAAGCCCGCGCCGACGGCGCTCGCCGGCGTCGAGCCGACGGCAGGGGCCGAGGTGATCGCCGCGAGCCTCCTCTCGGGTGAAAAACGCGCGATCTTCCTCGGCAACTATGCGGTCCAGCACATCGAAGCGACGCAGATCGCCGCGCTCGCCGGCGCACTCGCCGCACTCACCGGAGCGGCGCTCGGCGTGCTGACCGAGGCCGCCAACACCGTCGGCGGCTACGTCGCCGGCGCGCTGCCGCAAGGCGGCGGCCTCGACGCGCAGGCGATGCAGGGCGTCGGCGGCGGCGAGGCGTGCCGCGCGTGGCTCGTCCTGCACGCCGAGCCCGAGTTCGACTGCGCCTACCCGGCGACTGCGCGGCAGGCGCTGCAGAAGGCAGATTTCGTCGCCGTGCTGTCGCCGTTCAGGCACGGCCTCGCCTACGCCGATGTCGTGCTCCCCGTCGCGCCGTTCACCGAGACCGCGGGAACCTTCGTCAACTGCGAGGGGCGCGCACAGTCGTTCCGCGGCGTCGCGGCGCCGCTCGGCGCCGCGCGCCCGGCGTGGAAGGTGCTGCGCGTGCTGGGGTCGCTCCTCGCCGTCGACGGCTTCGACGCCATCGCGAGCTCCGAGTCGGTGCGCGATGCGCTCCTCGCGGGAATCGCCAGCGACGGCTTCGTCGGCGGCCTCTCGAACTCGACCCGGGTCGAGATCGCGAAGCCGGCGACGGTCGCCGCTGCGGTCGAGCGGGTCGCCGACGTGCCGATTCATTTCGCCGATCCGCTGGTCCGCCGTGCAGCCTCGCTCCAGCAGACCGCCGACGCGCGCGCGCCGAAGGCTCAGATCCATCCGGCGCTGCTCGGCACGCTCGGCGTCGCGGAAGGGGCGCAGATCAGGCTGCGCCAGGGCGGCGGCGAAGCGGTGCTGGCTGCGCAGGCCGATCGCGGCGTTCCGCCGGGCGTGGTCCGCGTCGCGGCCGCCCACCCGTCGACCTGCGGACTCGACGGGCTCTCGGGCCCGGTCACCGTGGAGCGTGTGTGATGCTCGAGCCGGTTGAGGCAGCGATGGGCGCTTGGTGGCTGCCCGTATGGACGATCGTCAAGGTGATCGTCATCGCGATCCCGCTGATCATCGCGGTCGCCTACCTCACGTACGCCGAGCGCAAGGTGATCGGGTGGATGCAGGTGCGCATCGGGCCCAACCGCGTCGGGCCGCTCGGACTGCTGCAGCCGTTCGCCGACGTGCTGAAGATGCTGTTCAAGGAGATCGTCGTTCCGTCGGGTGCGAGCCGGGCGCTCTTCTTCATCGCTCCGATGCTCTCGCTCGCCCCGGCGCTCGCCGCATGGGCGGTGATTCCGTTCACCGGGACGCTGGTGCTGTCGAACATCAACGCCGGGCTTCTCTACATCCTCGCGATGAGCTCGCTCGGCGTCTACGGCGTGATCCTCGCCGGATGGGCGTCGAATTCGAAGTACGCGTTCATCGGCTGCCTGCGCTCCGCCGCGCAGATCGTCTCCTACGAGATCGCGATGGGCTTCGCCCTCGTCGGCGTGCTGATGGCGGCGAACAGCCTCAACCTGCGCGACATCGTCGCCGGGCAGGAGGGGGGCGCTGCGTACTGGTACATCTGGCCGCTGTTGCCGCTCTTCGTCGTGTACCTCGTCGCGGGCATCGCCGAGACCAACCGCCATCCGTTCGACATGGCCGAGGGCGAGTCGGAGATCGTCGCCGGCTTCCACGTCGAGTATTCGGGCATCGCGTTCGCGCTGTTCTTCCTCGCCGAGTACATGAACATGATCCTGATCTCGGCGCTGGCGACCGTCATGTTCCTCGGCGGGTGGCTTTCGCCGTTCCCGATCCTGAACGACGTGTCGGTTTTCGGCGCGCACCCGTTCGGCGACGGCATGCTGTGGATGGTGATCAAGTGGGCCGCCATCCTGCTGGTCTTCCTGTGGATTCGCGCGACGTTCCCGCGCTACCGCTACGACCAGATCATGCGCCTTGGCTGGAAGGTGTTCATTCCGGTGACGCTGGTGTGGATCGTGTTCATCGGCGCGATGATGCAGACGCGTTACGCGGGCATGTTCCACTGAGGAAGCGAGACGAGCCGTGCTGCGCCGGATCCGCGAATTCTTCGACACCTGGCTCCTCGTCGAGCTCTTCAAGGGCATGGCGGTGACCGGGCGCTACCTCTTCGCGCGCAAGATCACCGTCCAGTTTCCCGAGGAGAAGACGCCGCAGAGCCCGCGCTTCCGCGGCCTGCACGCGCTTCGGCGCTATCCGAACGGCGAGGAGCGCTGCATCGCGTGCAAGCTGTGCGAGGCGATCTGCCCGGCGCTCGCGATCACCATCGAATCAGCGCAGCGGGCGGACGGAACGCGGCGGACGACGCGCTACGACATCGACCTCACCAAGTGCATCTTCTGCGGATTCTGCGAGGAGAGCTGCCCGGTCGACTCGATCGTCGAGACGCGCGTGCTCGAGTACCACGGCGAGCGGCGCGGCGACCTCTATTACACGAAGGAGATGCTGCTCGCGGTCGGCGACCGCTACGAAGAGCAGATCGCGGCCGACCGGGCCGAGGACGCCCGCTACCGATGAGCTTCCAGTCCTTCACCTTCTACGCCTTCGCCGCGATCCTCGTCATTGCGGCGCTGCGCGTGGTGACGACGCGCAACCCGGTGCACGCGGCGCTGTGGCTGGTGCTGTCGTTCTTCAGCGCCGCCGGCATCTGGATCCTCCTCGAGGCCGAGTTCCTGGCGATCGCACTGGTGCTCGTGTACGTCGGCGCGGTGATGGTGCTGTTCCTGTTCGTCGTGATGATGCTCGATGTGAATTTCGAGGGCCTGCGCCAGCACTTTCGCAGCTACCTGCCGGTCGCCGCCGTGGTCGGCGTGCTGGTGCTGTTCGAGATGGCGCTCGTCATCATCGGCAGCCGCGTGGGCAGCGCCGTGACCGCGCCGCCGTCGCCGACGGGAAGCAACACGAGCGCACTCGGCCGGCTGCTCTACGTCGAGTACGTGTATCCGTTCGAGATTGCCGCGGTGGTCCTGCTGGTCGCGATCGTCGCGGCCATCGCGTTGACGCACCGCAAGCGGCGGGCGGTGAAGCACCAGGATCCGTCGCGGCAGGTGAAAGTGAGAGCGGCCGACCGGGTGAGGCTCGTCCGCCTGCCTTCGGAGCATCCGCCGGGCTGAGCCGGCGTCACGCAGGGCCCCGCCGCCGGCGGCCGCTCGACGGCCGTGCCGCGGGGAAGAGGGAGAAGCGATGCCGTCGTGGGGAGAGGTGACGCTTGCGCACTACCTCGTGCTGGGGGCGATCCTGTTCGCCATCAGCATGGCGGGAATCTTCCTCAATCGGCGCAACGTCATCATCATGCTGATGGCGATCGAGCTGATGCTGCTCGCCGTCAACCTCAACTTCATCGCGTTCTCGCGCTACCTTGGCGACATGGCCGGGCAGGTGTTCGTGTTCTTCATCCTGACGATCGCCGCGGCCGAATCGGCGATCGGCCTCGCCATCCTGGTGCTGCTGTTCCGCAATTCAGGATCGATCGACGTCGAGAAGTTCGACGAGCTCAAGGGATGAGCCGGCGATGACGATGCAGGAGCTCTACCTTCTCGTGCCGCTCGCGCCGCTCGCGGCGTCGGTGGCCGTCGGGCTGTGGGGGCCGCGGCTCGGGCGCAGCGTGTCGCACTGGCTGTGCATCCTCGGCGTCGCCGCGTCGTTCGTCGCGTCGATCGTCATCGCGCGCGACGTGTACGCGGGCCACGTGTTCAACGGCGACGTCTACACGTGGGTGGCGTCGGGCGCGGTGAAGCTCTCGGTCGGGTTCCTGATCGATCCGCTGACCACGACGATGCTGCTCGTGGTCACCTTCGTGTCGCTGATGGTGCACGTCTATACCGTCGGCTACATGGCCGATGACCCCGGCTACACGCGCTTCTTCTCGTACATCTCGCTCTTCACGTTCTCGATGCTGATGCTCGTGATGAGCAACAACTTCATGCAGCTCTTCTTCGGCTGGGAGGCGGTGGGGCTGGTGTCGTATCTGCTGATCGGCTTCTGGTACGAGCGGCCGACGGCGATCTACGCGAGCCTCAAGGCGTTCATCGCCAACCGCTTCGGAGACTTCGGCTTCATCATCGGGCTCGGGCTCATCCTCGCCTGGTTCGGCACGCTCGACTACGCACCGGTGTTCGCGCGGGCGGGCTCGCTCGCCGGGGCGACGCTCACTCCGTGGCCGGGAGGGCACTGGTCGGTGCTGACGGCGATCTGCATCTGCCTCTTCGTCGGCGCCATGGGCAAGAGCGCGCAGGTGCCGCTCCACGTCTGGCTGCCGGACTCGATGGAGGGTCCGACGCCGATCTCGGCGCTGATCCACGCGGCGACGATGGTGACGGCGGGCATCTTCATGGTGGCACGGATGAGCCCGCTCTTCGAATTGTCGGAGACGGCGCTCGCTTTCGTCACGGTGATCGGGGCGACGACGGCGCTCTTCATGGCGTTCCTCGGTGTCGTGCAGAACGACATCAAGCGCGTCGTCGCCTATTCGACGCTGTCGCAGCTCGGCTACATGACGGTCGCACTCGGCGTCTCCGCCTATTCGGCGGCGATCTTCCACCTGATGACGCACGCGTTCTTCAAGGCGCTGCTCTTCCTCACCGCAGGCTCGGTCATCATCGCGATGCATCACGAGCAGGACATGCGCCGGATGGGCGGATTGCGGCGCTACATGCCGATCACCTACGTCACGACGGTCGTTGGCGCCCTGGCGCTCTCGGGCATCCCGCCTTTCGCCGGCTTCTATTCGAAGGACGCGATCATCGAGGCCGTCGCCAAGTCGCACGTCGGCGGGCAGGCCTACGCGTACTTCGCCGTCGTCGCCGGGGTGTTCTTCACCGGCCTCTACACGTTCCGCATGCTGTTCATGACCTTCCACGGCCCCGAGCGCTTCCGCGAGGCTGCGCCGCACGGCGAGCACGCGCACGCCGCGGGTGACCCGCACGAGTCGCCTTGGGTGGTGACGGTGCCGCTGATCCTGCTCGCGATCCCGTCGATCTACTCGGGCTGGGCCTACGTGCAGCCGCTGCTGTTCGGAACCTGGTTCGGGAACTCGATCGACGTACGCGCCGGGCATGCGGTGGTGGCCGGGCTCGCGACCGAATGGCACGGGCCGCTCGAGTTCGCGCTGCATGCCGTCGCGACGCCGACGTTCTGGCTCGCGCTCGCCGGCATTGCGACGGCGGCCTACCTGTACCTCGTCAACCGCTCGCTGCCGGCGAAGATCGCGGCGCGCTTCAGCGGCCTCTACACGCTGCTCGTCAACAAGTACTACCTCGACGCGTTCAACGACTGGTTCGTCGCCGGCGGGTCACGCTGGCTCGGCAACTTCGCGTCGCGGTACGGCGACCGGACGATCATCGACGGCTGGGCCGTCAACGGCTCGGCGTGGCTCGTCGGCGTCGCATCGAAGGCGTTCCGGCGGCTCCAGTCGGGCTACGTCTACCACTACGCATTCGTGATGATCGTCGGCGTGTTCGGGCTGCTCTACTGGTGGGGCGTGCGGTGAGGCCGCGCGGATGACGCCCTATCTGTCGCTGTCGATCTGGGTTCCGATTGCCGCCGGCATCGCCGTGCTCGGCTTTCGGCGCGAACAGGACGCGACGTTTGCGCGCTGGATCGCGCTGGCAGGCGCGATCGCAGGCTTCCTGGTCACGATCCCGCTGTGGGTCGGCTTCGACACAAAGACCTCGGCGATGCAGTTCGTCGAGTACGCGTCGTGGATCCCGCGCTTCGACATCCATTACTACCTCGGTGTCGACGGCTTCTCGATGCTGTTCATCCTGCTGAACAGCCTGATGACGATCATCGTCGTGTGGGCGGGATGGGAGGTCATCCAGACGCGCGTCGCCCAGTACATGGCGTCGTTCCTCGTCATGTCGGGGATCATGAACGGCGTGTTCTGCGCGCTCGACGGCGTGCTGTTCTACGTGTTCTTCGAGGCGATGCTGATCCCGATGTACCTGATCATCGGGGTATGGGGCGGGCCGAACCGGATCTACGCAGCGCTCAAGTTCTTCCTCTACACGCTCCTCGGCTCGATCCTGATGCTGGTGGCGCTGATCTATCTCTACAGCGTGTCGCAGACCTTCGAGATCCTCGAGTGGTACCGCGTTCCGCTCTCCTTCGGCGTGCAGATCCTGCTGTGGATCGCCTTCTTCCTCGGCTTCGCGATCAAGGTGCCGATGTGGCCGGTGCACACGTGGCTGCCCGACGCGCACGTCGAGGCGCCGACCGGCGGCTCGGTCGTCCTGGCCGCGATCATGCTGAAGATCGGCGGCTACGGCTTCGTGCGCTTCATCATGCCCATCGCACCCGATGCGTCACGCTCCCTCACCGGCTTCATGATCGCGCTGTCGCTGATCGCGATCATCTACATCGGCTTCGTCGCGATCATCCAGGCCGACATGAAGAAGCTGATCGCCTACTCGTCGGTCTCGCACATGGGCTTCGTCACGCTCGGCTTCTTCGTGTGGAGCCAGCTCGGCGTCGAAGGGGCGATGGTGCAGATGATCTCGCACGCGTTCATCGCGGCGGCGCTCTTCCTTTGCATCGGAGTGATGTACGACCGGCTGCACTCGCGCCTGATCGCGGACTACGGCGGAGTGGTCAACTCGATGCCGCGGTTCGCCGCGCTGATGATGCTGTTCGCGATGGCGAACGTCGGGCTTCCGGGAACCTCGGGATTCGTCGGCGAGTTCCTCGTCATTCTCGCGTCGGTCAAGGCGAATTTCTGGATCGGCTTCGGCGCGGCGGTGTCGCTGATCCTCGGTGCGGCCTACACGCTCTGGCTGTACAAGCGCGTCATCTTCGGCGCCGTGGCGAATGCGCGCGTCGCCGCGATGAAGGACCTCAGCCGGCGCGAGTTCTGGATGCTGACGGTGCTGGCGGTCATGGTGCTGTGGATCGGCATCTGGCCGCGGCCGATCGTCGATGTCGTCCACGTGACCGCCGCGGACTTCCTCGTCACGGTGTCGCACTCGAAGCTCTGACATGCTCGCCCAACTGAACGCCGCCGCCTCGCTGCCGGAGATCGTCATCCTCGTGGCGGCAATGCTGGTCCTGGTCGTCGACCTCTTCATTCCGGACGACCGCCGGCACTTCAGCTACTGGCTGACCCAGCTCGCGTTGCTGGTGGCGATCGCCGTGACGCTGACGTCGGTGCGGCTCGAGGCGGTCACCGCGTTCAACGGGCTCGTGATCGACGACATGCTTGCCGACTTCCTGCGGCTCGCGTGCTTCATCGCGGTTTCGATGGTGCTCTTCTATTCGCGCAGCTATCTCGTCGCGCGCGGAATGTTCCGCGGCGAGGTGTTCGTGCTGATGCTGTTCACGCTGCTCGGCATGCAGGTGATGATCACCGGCAACAACTTCCTCACCCTCTATCTCGGCCTCGAGCTGATGTCGCTTTCGCTCTATGCGCTGGTGGCGTCGTGGCGCGACCACACGGCGTCGGCCGAGGCGGCGATGAAGTACTTCGTGCTCGGCGCCCTCGCGTCGGGGATGATGCTCTACGGCATGTCGATGATCTACGGGACGACCGGGTCGCTCGACCTCGCCACGGTGGCGCGGGCGATCGGTGCCCGCCACGACAGTCCGGCGCTGCTGCTCCTGGGCCTCGTGTTCGTCGTCGCGGCGCTCGCGTTCAAGCTCGCCGTAGTGCCGTTCCACATGTGGGTTCCCGACGTCTACGACGGTGCGCCGACCCCGGTCACCGTGCTGGTCGGCACCGCTCCGAAGATCGCCGCGTTCGCGATGGCCCTGCGGCTGCTCTCCACGGCGCTGCAGGGGAGCTCGTTCGACTGGCAGGGCATGCTGATCGTGCTGTCGGTGCTGTCGATGGTGCTCGGCAACGTGATCGCGATCGCGCAGACGAACATCAAGCGGATGCTCGCCTATTCGACGATCGCCAACATGGGCTACATGCTGCTCGGGCTCCTCACCGCGGACCGCTACGGCTACTCGGCGGCGATGTTCTACGTGGTCGTCTACGCGCTGACCAGCCTCGGCTCGTTCGGGATGATCATGCTGCTGTCGCGCGCTGGATTCGAAGCCGATCAGCTCGACGACTTCAAGGGTCTCAACCGGCGTGCGCCGTGGTGGGCATTCATGATGCTGCTCGTCATGTTCTCGCTCGCCGGGCTGCCGCCGACGGTCGGCTTCTACGCCAAGTTCATGGTGATCGAGGCGGTGATCAACGACGGCTTCGTCTGGCTCGCCGTCGTCGCCGTCATCACCTCGCTCATCGGCGCGTTCTACTACCTGCGCGTGGTGAAGCTGATGTACTTCGACGATGCGGCCGACATGCAGCCGATTACGGTGCGCTTCGACACGCAGCTCGTCCTCTCGATCAACGGGCTGCTGCTGCTCGTGCTCGGCATCCTGCCGCAGCAGCTGATCGCGCGCTGCGCGATCGCGCTCATGCACTCCAACTTCCCATGACCGGTCCGCATCCGGCGCCGGCACACCGCCTGTCGCGGCGCGGCGATGCGCTCGGCACCGAGAACGCGTTCGTCGTGCTGGCCGAGGTCAACGAGCTCTCGCGCGCCGGGCGCGACATCGTGTCGTTCTGCATCGGGCAGCCGGATTTCCCGACGCCGGGCAACGTGCAGGATGCGGCGATCGCGGCGATCCGGGCAGGAAGGCACGGCTACACCCCTTCGGCCGGCATCGACGAGCTGCGCCGTGCCGCCGCCCGCGATCTCGCGGCGCGGCGCGGCATCGACGTCGATCCGGCCGACGTGGTCGTCGCCGGCGGTGCGAAGCCGTTCATCGCGTACGCGATCGCGTCGGTGACCGATCATGGCGCCGGAGACGAGGTCATCTATCCGGTTCCGGGATTTCCGATCTACGAGTCGCAGATCGTCGCCAACGGTGCCGTGCCGGTGCCGATCTTCCTGCGCGAAGCGCGCGACTTTGCGTTCGACCCGGCCGAGCTCGAGGCGAAGCTCTCCGACAAGACGCGTCTATTGATCCTCAACTCCCCGCAGAATCCGACGGGCGGAATCCTCGACGCCGAGGCGCTCGACGCCATTGCGGCGATCCTCGCCGAGCATCCGCAGGTGTGGGTCTACGCGGACGAGATCTACTCGCGCCTCGTCTACGATGGCGCCTTCGCGAGCCTCGCGAGCCGGCCGGGGATGCAGGAGCGCACGCTGGTCGTCGACGGGGCGTCGAAGACCTGGGCGATGACCGGCTGGCGCCTCGGCTGGGCGGCCAATCGGGCCCTCGCGCCGACGCTGACGCGATGGATGACGAACACCGAGTCGTGCGCGTCGCAGATCTCGCAGTGGGCGGCGCTCGCGGCGATCGAGGGTCCGCAGGACGCGGTGACGCTGATGCACACGCGCTTCCGCGAGCGGCGCGACCTCATCGTGCGCCTGCTGAACGATGTGCCGGGGATCACCTGCAAGAGCCCCGGCGGGGCGTTCTATGCGTGGCCCAACGTCACCGAGGCGTGCCGCATCGCCGGCGCGGCCGACTCGGAGGCGTTTCGCAAGGCGCTCTTGCACGAGGCGGGCGTCGCAGTGCTCGCCGACACGCATTTCGGCCGGCGCGTTCCCGGCGAGGGCCAGCACATCCGCCTTTCCTACGCGGCGTCGACGCAGGCGATCGAGGAGGGGGTGCGCCGCATCGCCGCGTTCGTACGGCGATAATCTAGTCGGCGAACTCGCGCATCACCATCTCGATCGCGGAGCGGTCGGAGACGAAGGCGTCGACGCAGGTCGGATCGAACTGCCGGCCGCGCTGCGACTTGAGGAAGTCGATCCCCTCGTCGAGCGACCAGGCGTGCTTGTACGGCCGCTCGGTGACGAGTGCATCGAATACGTCGGCGGCCGCGACGACCCGGGCGACGAGCGGAATGTCCTCGCCGTGGAGGCCGTTCGGATAACCCGAACCGTCGAAGCGCTCGTGGTGCCCGAGGGCGATGATGGCGCCCATCGACAGGTATTTCGACGGGCTCCCCTTCAGGATGTCGTAGCCCATCCGCGGATGGTTGCGCATCACCTGGATCTCTTCCGGCGTCAGCGGGCCGTCCTTCAGCAAGACCGAGTCCGGAATGCCGATCTTGCCGATGTCGTGCATCGGCGCCGCCACTTCGAGCACGTGCACGGTCTCGGCACCGAGGCCGAGACGGCGCCCGATCAGCGCCGAATACCGGGCCATGCGCAGCAGGTGGTTGCCGGTCCCCTTGTCGCGGAACTCGCCCGCCTTGGCGAGCTTGGAGAGGGTCTCGAGCTCGCGCTCGTGGATCTCGGCGACCGACTTGTCGACCTGGTATTGCAGCAGCCGCGCCTGGTCCGACAGCACGATCTTGTGCCGGCGCAGCTCGAGGAGGTTGGCGCAGCGCGCCCGCGTCTCGTGGTCGTCGAGCGGCTTGATCAGGAAATCGGTCGCACCGGCCTCGAGCGCGTCGTAGCGGATCTTGCGGTCGTCGACGACGGTGATGACGACGATCGGCACGTCGATGCAGTGAGGGAGCGCACGAAGGTGCTTGACGAGCTCGATGCCGTCGAACTCGGGCAGCTTGTAATCGGTGAGGACGATGTCGACGCGGTTGTTGCGCGCGTACTCGAGCGCGCGCGACGGCGTGTCGAAGAGTTCGAGGTTGAGCTTGCCGTCGATCTGACGAACGATCTCGGCGAGGAGCAGCCGGCTCGAGAACAGGTCGTCGACGATCAGCACCGTGTTGCGCTGGGCGCGCGCGAACGCCAGCTCGGAGATGACTCCGCTGGCGACCGCTACGGGCTTGGGTTGGGCCGACATCGAGTTCCTCGTGGAGTGCGCGGTTCGCCGACGGTGAAACCCGCCGCGGCGCACTTGGTGCAAAGCAATAAGAGTGCCACCTGAACGATGTGGCGAACCGGCGGCGATTTGCGGTCAGCTTACCGCAATCGTGGCGCCGCGTGCCGGCCGCGGATGAATGCAGTGATCGAACGCACAGAGGCTGTAGCGAAAGCCCCGCAGGGCTTGACGGCGTATCTGTCTACAGATGAGAATGCGACCGATTCGCATTGACGTCGAGGTCATCGAATGGACAAGCACCTGTACGCCACCGCTGCCGGCATCGCCGCACTGCTCGTCTCAGCGAGCGCGCTGGCCCTCGAGTACCCGATCGGCAAGCCGCACAACGCCGCCGGAATGGAGATCGGAGCGGTCTACCTGCAGCCGATCGACATGGAGCCCGCCGGCCACATGCGCAAGGCAGCCGCCTCCGACATCCATCTCGAGGCCGACATCCACGCGCTCGCCGACAACCCCAACGGCTATCCGGAGGGGGCATGGATCGCGTTCCTGCGCGTGCGCTACGAGATCACCAAGCTTCCCTCCGGGGAGAAGATCGACGGCGACCTCATGCCGATGGTGGCGAGCGATGGCCCCCACTACGGCGACAACGTGAAGCTCGCCGGGCCGGGGCGCTACAAGGTCAGGTACACGGTCTACCCACCCGACGCCCCGGAAAATGCGGCCGGACACGACTTCGGGCGCCACGTCGATCGCGCCACCGGCGTGCGTCCATGGTTCAAGCCGTTCGACATGGATTGGGAGTTCACCTACGCGGGCGTCGGCAAGAAGGGCGGGTACTGACCGATGGCCGGGTCCTTCGCGCGAGGCGCTGCCTCGATCGGCGCGGTGCTCGCCCTGGGCCTGCCGTGGCACGCCCACGCCGAAACCGAGCCATCCGAGTCACCGGACGGCATCGCCCTGAGGGTAATTCTGGTCGGCGTGGGGCAGGCGATCGACGGCGGCAGCGCCGATGCGGGGACGCACGAGGCGCGTGGCAATGGCCGCGGCGACGTCGTCGCGGAGTTTCCGGGCGGCACGATCGGTGACGCCGCGGGGAAGCTCGTCACCCATCTGCGCTTCGGGCAGGGCGGCGGGGTGTCGCTGCGCCCGACCTACACCAGCACGCCGAACACGACCACGTTCGAGGCCTCGGACGGATCGCGCACGATCCATGTGACCGTTGCCGAGGCGTGGTACCAGCTCGATGTCCCCCTCTCGCGCGACGGCCCCAAAGCCGCGCCGCACGGGCGCCTCGAGCTCACCGCGGGAAAGATGGATCCCTTCGCGTTTTTCGACCAGAACGCCGTCGCGGGCGACGAGACGACGCAATTCCTCAACAACGTGTTCGTCCACAATCCCCTGCTCGATTCAGGTGGCGATGTCGGCGCCGACCGCTTCGGCTTTTCGCCCGGCGTACGTGTGCGCTATGCGATCGGCCGCGACGACGCCGACAACTGGGGTGCCTCGGTCGGCATGTTCGGCTCGGGCAACGGGGCCGATTTCACGGCGTCGTTCGGCCATCCGTTCGTGATCGCCCAACTCGATACGACGCGTTCGCTGGTCGACGGGCAGCCGGGCACCTATCGCGCGTACGCATGGACGAACGGCGCAGCTTCGGGCTTCGATGGCAGCCGCGCACGGCGCTCGGGCTGGGGAATGTCGATCGACCAGCGTATCGGCGACACCGCCACGCTGTTCGCACGCTTTGGCCACGAGACGCAGGGCAGCGACCGTACGCGCTTCGACCGGGCGCTTGCTGTCGGCGCCGAGCTTGGCGGCGGCTGGTGGGGGCGCGCGGCCGACGCCGCCGGACTCGCCTTCGGCCTCCTGCATACGAGCAGCGCCTACGCCGGCGCGACTGCGGCCGATCGCGAGCTCGCCGGATACGCCGCATCCGGCGATGAAACGAGCATCGAGGCGTACTACCGCTGGCAGCTCGACAAGCGTCTCGAACTGTCGCCCGACGTGCAGTGGATCCTGCGTCCGGGCGGTGACGGTGCCGCGCCCGCTGCGTTCGTCGCCGGCGTGCGCGTGCGCGTGGCGCTCGAGCGATGACGGCGCCAATGCGCTCGTTGCCGCTCGCGGCCGCATTCATCGCCGTCCTCGCAGCGTCGGGCGCCGCCGCGCCGGTCGCGCACGCCGACGAGCTGCCGGCCTACGCGGTGACGCTGAAGGACGGCCGCATCGAGCCTGCGCGCCTCGAAGTTCCGGCAGGCAGGAGGATCAAGCTCACGCTTCGCAACGAAGGCCCGGGCGCGGCCGAGTTCGAGGGCCGCAACGTGCGCGTCGAGAAAGTGCTCGCACCGGGTGCCGTGTCGTTCGTCGTGATCCAGCCGCTGAAGCCGGGGACGTATCGCTTCTTCGACGAGTTCCATCCGAACGCCCCGGACATGGAGCTCGTCGCGAAGTGAGGCGAAGTGTGCGCGAAGTGTGCGCGAAGCGAGCGTGAAGTGGTCGCGAAGTGAGCGGCCGAGGATGACGGCCATCCCGATCATCCCGGTGCGGGCACCCGCGCCGCGCGGCATGCTCGCCCGCCTCGGTGACGCCATGCGTCGTCACCGGCGCACGGTCGTGATCGTCCAGTGGGCGGTCATCGCGTTCTATGCGGTGATTGTGACGGTGCCGGCATTCCTGCCGCTGCCACCCGACGGCGCGAGCATCGTCTCGAACTTCACGCTCTTCGCGCAGTTCGCCTTCTGGGGCGTCTGGTGGCCGCTCGTGATCGCGAGCACGATGCTCGTCGGCCGCGCGTGGTGCGGGATATTCTGCCCCGAAGGGGCGCTGACCGAGTTCGCGAGCCGGCACGGACTCGGCCGGCCGATTCCGCGCTGGATGCGCTGGGGCGGGTGGCCGTTCGTCGCCTTCGCGATCACGACCATTTACGGTCAGCTCGTCAGCGTCTACGAGTATCCGAAGGCCGTGCTGCTGATCCTCGGTGGCTCGACGCTCGCGGCGGTCGCAGTCGGCTTCGTCTACGGCAAGGGCAAGCGCGTGTGGTGTCGTCACCTCTGCCCGGTCAACGGCGTCTTCGCGCTGCTTGCCAAGGTTGCCCCCGTGCATTTCCGCACGGACGAGGCCGCGTGGCGGGCGCACCTCGGGCACACGCCGCGGGTCGATTGCGCGCCGCTCGTCGACCTGCGCCACCTCGCGAGCGCCTCGGAGTGCCACGCCTGTGGCCGCTGCAGCGGCCACCGTGGGGCGATTGCGCTCGCCTCCCGCTCGCCGAACCAGGAGATCCTCGCGCTCGCGCCGGGAGGCGTCCCCGCGCCGACTGCGCTGCTCCTCCTGTTCGGCGTCCTCGGCATCGCGACCGGCGCCTTCCAGTGGACGTCGAGCCCGTGGTTCATCGCGATGAAGCAGGCGCTCGCGGAGTGGCTGGTGAATCACGACGCCCCCACGCTCCTCGGCGACGGTGCACCGTGGTGGCTGCTCACCCACTACCCGGAAGCGAGCGACGTCTTCACCTGGCTCGACGGGCTTTGCATCGTCGCCTACGTCGGCCTCGTGGCGCTCGTCATCGGCGGTGCGGCGTTCGCATCGCTCGCGGCGGCTGCGCGCGTTGCCGGCAATGGGCAGGTCGCCGGCCGGCCACGCTTCGACTGGCGCACGCTCGCGATGGGACTCGTGCCGCTCGGCGGAATCGGTCTCGTGCTCGGACTCTCGATGCTGACGGTGACGCAGCTTCGAGGCGAGCGCATCGTCATCGAAGGCATTGGCATGGTGCGCGCGCTGCTCCTCGCGGCCGGTGTCGGCTGGTCGGCCTGGCTCGGCGCGCGCATCGTCTGGCGCGCAAACGCAGGTGCGGCAGCGCGCTCGCTCGCCTCTGCACTGTACGCGATTCCGCTCGCACTCGTGGCGTCGTCCTGGTATCTCGTGTTCTGGCGCTGGTAGCGGCACGCGCCGATCGCGGCGTGCACCGGGCATACACTACGGCTGATGGTGGAGGCAGCCTGGAGGTACGCGCTCGCCAACCGCGCGATGTACGTCGACGCGGTCACGACGCACGTCCGCCTGTCGCTGCTCGCGCTGCTCATCGGTGCGGCA
Source organism: Pseudomonadota bacterium (assembly GCA_018241785.1). GTDB lineage: Bacteria > Pseudomonadota > Gammaproteobacteria > Burkholderiales > Casimicrobiaceae > VBCG01. Next base: position 43,313 of record JAFEDF010000049.1, read on the forward strand.
CTGTGCATCCCGCTCGGCATCTACGCTGCGCGCCGCAGGCCGCTGTGGCGCGAGCTCTCGGGCGTGTTCAATGCGCTTCGGGTCATCCCGAGTCTCGCGATCCTCTTTCTCGCCGTGCCCTACCTCGGGATCGGGTTCCTGCCGGCGCTCGTCGCGCTGGCCGTGCTCGCGTGTCCGCCGATCCTCATCAATACCGAGGCGGCATTTCGCGGCGTCGACTCCGCGGTGATCGACGCAGCGCGGGGGATGGGCATGGATCGCCGCCAGATGCTCTGGCGCGTCGAGCTTCCGCTCGCTGCACCGGTCCTCGTCGCGGGTGTGCGCACTGCGGCGGTCGAGGTATTCTCGAGCGCCACGCTCGCGGCCTTCATCGGCGGCGGCGGGCTCGGCGATTTCATCTACCGCGGCTTCGCACTGTTCGAGCCTTCCGTGATGCTCGTCGGCGCCGTCTCGATCGCCGTCCTGACGGTCGGCGTCGAGGGTCTGTTCGCCATCCTGCAACGCGCGCTGGAAGCGCTCGCCCGGCGCTGAAGAAAGGAAGACCATGTCGAAGCACATGCTGAAGCTCTGCGTTCCGCTGCTCGTCGCGGTGGCAGTCGCCGGATGCGGCGCCGGAGTACCGACGATCAGGGTCGGGTCGAAGAATTTCACCGAGTCGTTCCTGATGGCCGAGATGTATTCGCTCCTCCTCGAGAACGCGGGTTTCAAGGTCGAGCGCAAATTCAACCTTGGCGGCACTCCGGTGGCGCAGGCGGCGCTCGTCAAGGGCGAGATCGACCTCTACCCCGAATACACGAGCACGGGACTCCTCACGGTGCTGAAGGAGAAGCCGCTCACCGACCCCAAGGCGATCGTCGACGCGGTGCGTGCCGGCTATCGCGAGCGCTTCAACCTCGCCTGGCTCGACCCGGCGCCGTTCAACGATACGCAGGCCCTCGCCACCACGAAGGCGGTTGCCGACAGGTACGGGCTCGGCACTTTTTCGGATCTCGCCGCCAAGGCGGGAGAGCTGCGGCTCGGCGGTCCGCCCGAGTTCGCCGAGCGCGCCGACGGCATCAAGGGCCTGCAGAAGGCGTACGGCGGCTTCGAGTTCAAGGAGTTCAGGCAGCTTGGCACCGGCAATCTGCGCTACGACGCGCTCGAGCACGGCGACGTCGACGTGGTCGTGGCGTTCGGCACCGACGGGCAGATCAACGGCCTCGGTCTCGTGCTGCTGCGCGACGACAGGCACTTCTATCCCGTCTACCAGGCGGCGCCGGTGGTGCGCGAGGACGTGCTGAAGAAGTATCCGGCAATCGCGACGGCGCTCGACAAGCTCGCGCCGCTGTTGACGAACGGCGTCATGGCCGGACTCAACTGGCAGGTCGACGGGCCCGACAAGAAGGCGTACGCGGCCGTCGCAGAGACCTTCCTGCGCGAGAAGGGCCTGCTGAAGAAGTAGTCGCGGCGCGATGGCAGCGATCGACATCGAGCGCGTCGCAAAGCGCTTCGCCGGCAGCGTGCGTCCCGCGCTCGACGATTGCTCGCTGTCGGTTCCGGCCGGCGAACTCACCGTGCTGCTCGGACCGTCGGGATGCGGCAAGACGACGCTGCTGAGGCTCGTCAATCGCCTCCTCGAGCCCGACTCCGGCCGCATTCTCGTCGACGGTACCGACGTGCACACGCTGCCCGCGCCGATCCTTCGCCGCGGGATCGGCTACGCGATCCAGCAGGTCGGCCTCTTCCCGCACCTGAGCGTCGGTGCGAACATCGCCACCGTCCCGCTGCTCCTCGGCTGGGAGAAGGGCCGCATCGATGCACGCGTCGGCGAGCTCCTCGAGCTCGTCGGCCTCGCGCAAGCCTGCCGCCGGCGCTACCCGCGCGAGCTCTCGGGCGGCGAGCAGCAGCGCGTCGGAATCGCACGCGCGCTTGCCGCCGATCCGGCGATCCTCCTGATGGACGAGCCGTTCGGGGCCGTCGATCCGCTGCTGCGCGCGCGCCTGCAGGACGAGCTTCTGGCGATCCAGCGCAAGCTTCGCAAGACCATCATCTTCGTGACCCACGACGTCGACGAGGCGCTGAGGCTCGCCGACCGCATCGCGTTGATGCGCGCGGGGTGCATCGTTCAGCACGACGCGCCGCTTTCCATGCTGACGGCTCCGCGCGATGAATTCGTGCGCAGCTTCCTCGCCGCCGACGACGTCCTGCGCCGGCTCGGCGTCACGTCGGCAGCCGAGGCAGTGGTTGCGCAGCAGCGGTGGGAATCGGCCTCGCTGCAGGCCGCGATCGTGCCTTCAGCGATCGACGGCGCGCCGGTCGTACGGGACAGCGACAGCCTGCGCAGCGCACTCGCGGCGCTGATCGAGAGCCGCGCCCCCGCGCTCACCGTTGTCGATGCCGACGGGCGCCGGCTGGGCTCGGTCGGCTTCGACGACATTCGCCGCGCCGTGCGAAGCTGATGCGCTACCTCGTCGAGCATTCCGGCGCAGTGCTTGCGCTGCTCGTGCAGCAGGCGTGGCTGACGGCTGCGGCGCTCGTCATCGCGTCGGCGATCGCGTTGCCGCTGGGGCTCCTCGCGGCGCGCAAGGCAGCCATTCGCGGACCGTTGCTGGCGCTCCTCGATGTCCTCTACACGATTCCGAGCCTCGCCCTTTTCGTCCTGCTGATCCCGCTGCTGGGGCTCGGCTTCACGCCCGCGCTCGTCGCGCTCGTCGTCTACGCGCAGATCGTCCTCGTGCGCAACGTCATCGTCGGATTGCGGGGCATCGATCCCGCGGTGCTCGAAGCCGCCCGCGGGATGGGGATGACCGGTGCGCAGCGCTTCCGGCGCGTCGAACTTCCGTTGGCGGCGCCGGTGATCCTCGCCGGGATGCGCGTCGCGATCCTCGTCACCATCGGCACCAGCACGCTCGCCGCGTTCATCAATGCCGGCGGGCTCGGCATGCTGCTGTTCATGGGTGTGTCGCAAGGCCATACCGACGAGATCGTCGCTGGTGCCGTGGCGGTCTCGGCGCTCGCGCTCACGGCGAACGTGCTCATGCAGAGGCTGGAGGCGCGGATCGCGAGCGCGGTGCGAGGGGACTGATCTGCCCGCACCGCCCGGCGAGCCGAGGGCGAAGCCCGGCAGCCTCATCGGCGAGGTCGCCGCGCTCCGCGGCTGAGGTGGCGTTGACCGCCTGCTGATTGCGCAGCACCCCGTTGCGGTCGCGGCTGCGCGCAACAGCCGAGTGCGTGGCAAGATGACGGCGCATTGCATTGCCGGCAGGGGTCGACCATGCACCGTGCTTCAGTCCGCGCCATCGCCGTACGCCTGATCGAAGCGCACGACCGGGCCTCGACGATCGCGCCGATTGCCGCCACGACACCCGGATTCGACGTCGACGCCGCGTACGACGTGCTGCACGAGATCGAGCGGTATCGCGTGGCGCAGGGGTGGCGGCCGGTTGGCCGCAAGATCGGGTTCACGAATCGTACGATCTGGCCACGCTACGGCGTGGACCGGCCGATGGCTGCGCATGTCTGGTCACACACCGTGCAGTACGCCGGGGCAGCGCGTGCAACACAGTCGCTTGCGCGCTTCGTGCAGCCGCGGATCGAGCCGGAGGTGGTGTTCAAGCTGGCGGCACCGATTGCCGCGGGCGCCGGCGCTCTTGCCGTACTCGAGGCGACCGAGTGGATCGCCGCAGGCTTCGAGATCGTGCAGAGCTACTTTCCCGACTGGAGATTCACCGCCGCCGACTGCACCGCGGCGTTCGGGCTGCACGCTGCGCTCGTCGTCGGCGAGCCATGCGCGATCGATGCGGCGAACCGCAACCGGATCG
>JAFEDF010000004.1 GCA_018241785.1 Pseudomonadota bacterium
GACCCGAGCCACCCCGACAGCAGGTAGATCGTCAGTGGAAACCCGTACATCTCGGTGAACAGCGCCACCAGAAACGCCGAGAACGCGCCGAACGAGCGCCAGTCGCGCTTCGACTGCGGCTTGGCGAAGCTGAACGCGAAGATGATGAACACCAGCGAATTGACGACGACGAGCGACCACAGGCCGTAGGCCGGCGCAGCGGCGGTCATGGCTGCCTCCTCCCGTGCTCATGCGGCGGCGTCACCGATCCCCCACCAGCGCGATCCTGTCCCCCTTCAGGGTGGCCACCGTGCCCATGACCGCCGTGCAGGATGTGCATCAACGGACATGCCGCCAGCAACAGCCACGGCAGGTACGGCAGCGCATGCGCCCAGTGCTCGGTGAGCAGCAGGAAGCCGCCGATTACGGCAAACCCGATCAGGGCGAGCCTGGCCCGGGCGGTCCACGAGGTGCCGCGCAGATCGTCGTTCATCGTCCGTCTCCAATAGGGCTGATCATTATCTGCACCATATCCATGCGCTTGACCATCGTCTGCATCGGCGCATCGGCATCGTGCGATTGCGCACCGGGGGAGGTCACGTCCTCACCTCTGGCAAGAACGATCCCCCACCACCCCTACGCATTATTGGCTGCATCGTCTTCATGGCCGTCCGCACTTTCTTGCACGCGTATCTGGTCTCTGATGATCTTTGTCGTTCACCGGGCTCCCGGTGTCCGTCGTCTGGCCCATCTGCAGCGCCTGTGAGCCATGACCATGTTCCTCACCTGCACCCGCGGGCGCCGCGCGCGATCTGCAAGCACACCGGCGTTGATCGACACGATTGAGCGGAACTAGAACGTGAGGCGGAGGAATCGTCTGTAGAGAGTAGGATCCGGCGGCGGATTGATGCGGTGCGGCGGGATTGCGAGCCGCGACAGCGCGACCATGGGCCCCGCCCAGTCACCGAGAAACTGGAAAGCGTTTTCTCCGATGCGCGCTCGTAGCACTGGCACTTGCGGCAAGGTCGCCACGTTTCCGGCGCAGATCTCTTCCTAACCGCGTACGGCATCATCGTCCGGCCCAGGGTCGGACCTCACGACGCCCGCGTGACCGTCGGGGCTCGGGGGCACACCCAACTCGCGTGCAGCCCACCGAGGAAAAAAGGTGAACAGCCAACACCCCAACGCCATCGGGGCAAGCGGCTTTCGGCGACCGGCACGATCGAGAATCACGGATCTTTGCTTGGACCTTGGTCCATCGTATCGGTTGCAGGCACTCTTCATGTTTGATTCAACTCAGTGCGCCACCCCAGGTATTTGAATTTCACGCAAACCGTTCCAACGTGAGACCTGCCGACTTCATGCCGTGTCAATCGCCATAGATCCGGCGGAATGTCGTTTCCTCAAGGTCGTCGCGTGTCGCGCGCAGACCCTCGATCGCCTTGGCGACCAAGGCGCTCCATGTGCGCTCCGCGACCCGCTCGGGACTATCGTTCAGCACGGGCGCGCGGTTTGCGCGCACCGCCCTGGCCATAGCCTCGACGCCGTACATCCGGGGCGAAAATTTCTCGGATAAGAGGTAGCGACTGGTACGCATCGGGTGAAGCCACCTTAGGGCCGCGGCGCTCCACGGATTGGCAAGCGCGCGGACCAATGGACTGACGAACGTGCGGTACAGCACCTCGTTGCTCTCCGACACTTGCCGGACACGCTCGAACGCCGTACGTGGATAGTCGAACTCTAGATCCTCGACGCGCCGGGTCTCGAATTCGACGCGGTATTGCGGTTTGCGGCAGTCGGGATCACCCGTGGGATTGAGGATCTTCATCTCATAGAGTCCCGGCGCCAGCTGCTCGAGGTCACCGAGACTGTCGAGAATGGCCCGATGCTCAAGGCGCGCAACCGAGGCCGAGACGAAGATGCCGAGGTGGCCCACCCGCTGATCGATCAGGTAGACGATCCGCTGAGCCGCCGCCTGCAGCGCGTCCGTAGTCCTGTATACGGCCTTGATCCACCCGAGTGCCTGATGGGGCGGCGTAATGTTGTCGCCATAGGACGAGAAGATCACGAGCGGGCTGCGCAGAGTTCTCAGGTCGATCCTGACCTCGTCGCCCAGATTGAGCGTCCCCTGCTCGAGCTCGTTGCCGATGAAGAGGTGGTCGACGATCTCGACGATCTCCTCGCGGCTGAAGCTGTACCACGCGTTCCACCAGCGCTCGAACTCGAGAAACCGTTCCTCCTCGTGGTCGACGTCGATGAACAGGTTCGCGTACTTCTCCCAGATCGCGCTTTCCGGCTTCAGCAGCTCGAAGTTCTGCACGAGCCATGCGCCGTCGAACCGGCCATCACCGAGGTCCGCGGCGAAGTTCGTGAGCCAGCTGCCGCCAAGCAGTCCACCTGAAAGCCGCATCGGATTGGCCCCGGATGCACCAGCCCAGTACGAGAGCGGCGAGCCGTTGAGGACAATCGTACCCACCGGACCCTGGCAATGTATGGCCGCCAGCATCGCTGCCCAGCCCGCCTGACAATTGCCGTAGAGCACAGGCATCTTGCCGGGATGGCGCGCGATCACCTCGTCGATGAATCGGCGCAGCGCGTGCAACACGTCGACCAGACGCTGATGAGGGCAAGGAGCGGGAAAGAAGCTTACGAAGTAGACGGCATGCCCCTCGTGCAGCGCGATGCCGACCTCCGAGTCGCGCTTGAAGCCCCCGATACCGGGTCCATGCCCTGCGCGGGGATCGAGCACGATGACCGGCGGCTTCGCAGGGTCGATACAATCCTCCGCGTGCTCCTCGCCGACGGCGGTGATGCGGAACAATGCGTAATTCGCCGGCGGGTCGAACCGGCGGGCATCGAGAAGCACCTCGTATTGAAATGCGAGCACCGGCGGCATACCGGCCTCCTCGTGCTCGAGCATGTTATTGGCACGTTTGCGCAGGACGTCCCAGAACAGTACGCAACGTTGCGCCAGGTCGAGCGCGTAGGCGTAAGTTCCGATATCCGCCAGCGGGAGCATGCCAGACGACTTCTGCGTAGCGACGTCCGCACGCTTCTCGACCGACTGCGCCGACACGCTGCGTGGAAGCGCAGGTCTTTCGCTTGCGCGGGGGCCCTTCTCCACCGAGCGAATCGCGTTCGCATGACGCGTCATGGGGCTTCTCCGTGGCACCGTTCCACCTGCGAGACCCGGATCAAGCAATTGATTCCAGGGCGAGCGCAACCGCCTGCCCGCCTCCGATGCACAGCGTTACGACGGCGCGGCGCAGGCCATCGCGCTTCATGGAATGAATAAGTCGCGTCGTGAGGACGGCACCCGTGGCACCGATGGGATGGCCATGAGCGATTGCGCCACCCTCGACGTTGACGATATCCTCGGGCAGACCGAGCTCGCGGTAGCAGGCGAGTGGCACGGCAGCGAATGCTTCGTTGATTTCGATCCGCTCGACGTCGCCCAGCTTCCATCCGGCACGCTCCAGGACCTGCCGCACCGTAGGCACGGGGGCGATTCCGAACATGCCAGGTTCGACGGCGCCGATACCAAATGCGATCACGCGGGCAGCAGGCTTCACGCCGTGGCGCTCGGCCCACGCCGCATCCGCGACGACCATCGCCGCAGCGCCACTATTGAGCCCCGGCGCATTGCCCGCGGTGATGGTTCCGTCCTTGCGGAATACCGGTTTGAGCTTCGCGAGCGCTTCCAGCGTCGTGTCCGGCCGATTGTGCTCATCATGGTCGAAGATCGACGGGCCTTTACGTCCTGGCACGTCGACACCGATGATTTCCGCCTTGAACTTGCCGGCACGCTGCGCAGCGCCGAAACGCGTCTGCGAGCGCCAGGCCCAGCGATCCTGATCCTCGCGGCTTACTCGGTACTCACGCACCAGGTCTTCGGTATGCCAACCAGAGTGCTGTTGCGTGAACGCGTCATTGAGGCCGTCATGGAGCATGCTGTCATGCACGGTCGCGTCTCCCATGCGGTACCCCCAGCGGCCACTCGCCAGGAGATAGGGCGCGAGGTCCATGTTCTCCATACCGCCGGCAATGGCGCAGGAGATGGCACCGGACGCAATCTCCAGCGCCGCCGTGACGATCGCTTGTGCACCCGAGCCGCAGACTCGGTTCACGGTCATCGCCGGCACGCTGACGGGCAGGTCGGCGCCGATTGCCGCTTGACGTGCGGGGTTCATCCCGGAACCGGCCTGGATGACTTGGCCCATCACAACGGCGCCGACCGCATCGCGATCGACACCGGCGCGCGCGAGCGCTTCACCGATGGCGACCGCACCCAGCCCGGCCGCAGGCATGGATTTAAGCGAGCCGCCATACGTCCCGATGGCGGTGCGCACCGGTGCGACAATGACTATCTCCAGGGAACGCAAGGTGGTTTCTCCTTCAACGATTCGTGGGGTGCAAAGGCGCCGATGGGCTAACGATGCAACGGTTTCATGGCGCGCATGTTCACGCCGCAGTTGCTACCATCGGCGCCGGTGCAGGTAACGCGATGACTGCGCCGAGCAGGCTGCGCAGTTCTTCCTCGCCGAGTGTCTCCTTCAGCAGTAACTGGGACGCGCCGCGCTCCAGAGTGTCGCGGCGCTCGACGAGAATGGCGGTCGCGCGCACGAATGCCGCGTCGATGATCGACCTCACTGCCCGATCGATCTCGCGCGCCGTCTCCTCGCTGTACTCGCGTCCCCGCGCAAGCCCTTCCGGCAGGGCGAGGAGCTGAGGTCGCTCCGCCTCGTAGGCGACGTGTCCCAGTTTCTCGTCCATGCCGTAGCGCATGACCATGCTGCGCGCGATGTCGGTAACCTTTGCCAGATCGTCGGCGGCGCCCGTCGAGAGATGCCCGAACACGACGCGCTCAGCGGCCCGCCCGCCGAGCAGGACGACCATCTTGCTATCCAGTTCGCCGCGTGTCATGAGAAACCGGTCTTCCGTAGGCCGCTGGATGGTGTATCCGAGTGCACCGACGCCGCGCGGAATGATGGAGATCTTGTGCACAGGATCGACGCCCGGAAGCGACATCGCGACGAGTGCATGTCCCATCTCGTGATAGGCGACGACCTTGCGTTCTTCGGGATTCAGGAGACGATTCCTCTTCTCGAGCCCCGCCACGATGCGCTCGACTGCCTGCGTGAAGTCGTCGAGCGTAACGGCCGGCGCACCGCGTCGGGTTGCAAGCAACGCCGCTTCATTCACCAGGTTGGCGAGATCCGCCCCGCTGAACCCCGGTGTGAGCGCGGCGATCTGACCTGGATCGATGCCCGCCTCAAGGCGCACTTTCCTCAAATGGACATTCAGTATCTGCACACGTCCACGCTTGTCCGGCCGGTCCACGAGAATTTGGCGGTCGAAGCGTCCGGCGCGGAGCAACGCCGGATCAAGGATTTCGGGTCGGTTCGTTGCGGCGAGCAGCACCAGCCCGCTGCTCGGATCGAATCCATCCATTTCCGAAAGCAACTGGTTGAGCGTCTGCTCCTTTTCGTCGTGTCCGCCCACGGCGTACGCGCCTCGAGCGCGGCCGAGCGCATCGAGCTCGTCGATGAAGATGATGGCTGGCGCGCGCTTTCGCGCCTGCTCGAAGAGGTCGCGCACGCGCGCCGCTCCGACGCCCACGAACATCTCCACGAACTCCGAGCCATTGATCGAAAAGAACGGCACACTCGCTTCGCCGGCGACCGCACGCGCAAGTAACGTCTTTCCCGTCCCCGGCGGCCCGACCAGCAGCACGCCTTTCGGCACGCGTCCGCCGAGCCTGCCGTAGCGTCCCGGATCCTTGAGAAAGCCGATGACCTCCGCGAGCTCCTCCTTGGCCTCGTCAACACCAGCGACGTCGGCAAACGTCACCTGGGTGTCCTTCTCCACGTAGACTTTGGCCTTGCCTTTACCGATCGACATCAGTCCGCCGGCGATACCGCCATCACCTGCCATACGCCTCGCGACGAACATCCAGATCCCGAGGAAAACGAGGGCGGGCAGCACCCAACCGAGGATGTCGCGGAAGAACGTGTTCTCGACCACGCCGCTGAACTTGACATCGTACTGCGACAATTCCCGCGCGAGTGCGGGATCGACGCGCGTCGTGACGATACGCGTACGGCCGTCGGACGTTGGCTTCTTAAGTTTGCCCTGGATAAGGTTATTCGAGATCGAAATTTCATCCAGCTCGCCGGCCTTCAGATGATGCTGGAACTCGCTGTACGGGATCGTCTGGACCTGCGAAGCGCCGACCCACAGATCGCGTACCCACACCACGGCCATCAAAGCGATGAGCAGATACCACAGGTTGAAGCGGGTCTGTCGTTCCATGGAGCCGGCCATTACCGCCACGCCACCGTCAGCAGCCGCCGCGCCGATGTGGGCGCTCGTACGCGGTTTCGGCGCGCTGCATGGGATGTCCGCTGGTCCGCTGGAAGAACTCCTGCGGCGCGGCCTCGAAGCGTTCGCGATTCTCCTTCGATGCGAAGAAATAGATCCTGCCTTCATAGACTGACGTCAACGCGCGCGCCGTGCTCACCGCTTCACCGCTCACCGGATCGAGGGCGGCCTCGGGCACGTTAGCCCCGGCACCGCCCGGCTGTGCATCGCCTCGGTCGTCTCCCGCGTCGCCGCCATGCCCCGCGTGACCGAGCTTGTCAAGCAACCCGCCGAAACCGCCGCTGTGATGGCCGATGCTGTTCAACGACCCTTGTTGGTTCAGCGGTTCCAGTGCTCCATCACGTCGGTCACCGGAAGCGTGCGAACGCCGACCGAAGCCACTCCGGGCAACGAACCATGCGATCGCCATCGCAGCAACAACCCACCATGCATTCTGTGCCAGCCAGTTCATGATCTACTCCTCGCCAAAGCGCGGTGCTCCACGCCAACGCAGGCAGTATGGTGCCGTCTGTTTTCATGCGAATTGCTCTGCATCAAATCGGCGGTGACGCAATGGCATTGATTACGCAGAAGTAATCTCGCCGTCATGCATTCGCAAGATGCGTCGCTGCATTGGAACCTGGGCTGTGCCGCGAAGGATTCCAAACCTTCACCCCGTCCTCGTAAATGTCAGGATCAACGGCGGATCGCCGCGACCGCGCCGATCACCATCGCGGCGGCATAAAGCGCGAACGACCGCGCGTCGAGCATAGCGAAGAGCCATCCGGCCACGGCCGAGCCGGCCGCCTGCCCAAGAGTGGTGGCCGCCGTTTGTGCACCGAGCATAGCGCCAAGCTGCGTCCGGCCGTCTGTGGACGCCTGGAACGCAAGCAACGGCAGCAGAGTACCGGACCCCGCGGCAATCAGCGCAACAGCTAGGTACATCGGCAGGACGGCACGGGCGCTCGTGAGCACGACGAAGCCGGCACCCATCGTCACGAATCCACTCGTGACAATCGCCGTCGAAAAGCGCGACGCCATCCTGCGATACCACGCCAGCAGTGACTGCACCACCAGCATCACGGCGCCGCACTCGACAAACAGGAGCGCTAGGACGCTGGATCCGGGACCAGTCGTTCGGGCGGCGAGCACGGTCAGCCCGACCTCGAATGCTCCGAGACCTACCATTGCCGTAGCGCTCAGCGCGACGTACCGGGCGAAGTAGTCGTGGACCGAGGCGAAGGGTTCGTTCGCGAATCCAATTTGAGGCGCAGTATTCGCAAGTGTCCGGTATGCGAGCAGAAGTGCCGCGAGCGCAGTTGCTGCGGCGGTGTAGACCGGCCAGTTCATTCGACTCGCGATTGTCGTATCAGGACCCGCGCCTCCCATCAGTGCGAAGACCACGCTCGTGATCGCAGGACCGGCGAGATAGCCAAGCAGGCTTGCCGTACCCAGTCCCGCAAGCCAGGACGCGCGACGTTGTGGATCCTCGATATCACCCGCTGCAGCCGATGCAGCAGGCAACACCGCCGCGGCGAACGCGCCCGCGGTAAATCGCAGCGCGTACGCCTGCGGCATGGACGTCGCCCACGCGAACGCGCCCAGCGCGACGGCGTAGCCGGCCGTGCCGATGAGGACGAGGGAGCGTCGTCCGAAACGGTCCGACGCACGGCCCCACAGCGGCGCAAGCACGATGACGGCGAGCATGTAAGTCGTCGTCAGCGCACCAGTGTGACGCGACACAGCATCGCGGCCCGCGCCGGGCATCAGGTGCTCGAGCATCGCCGGCAGGATCGGCAATACCGCGCCATACCCGAGCGCCACTGCGAAAAGGACCCCCGCAAGAGCACCGAAGCGCTGCGTGGTGTCAAGAGGAACCCAAATTTCCCCAGGTATGGGAATCGAAAATTCCCCACCCGATTCACGCTTCGGCCTCTTCGGTGCGCACGAGGCCCGCCTTCAACTTCTC
>JAFEDF010000050.1 GCA_018241785.1 Pseudomonadota bacterium
CGACGTGGTCACGACGCCTCCGGAGCCGAAGCTCGTGTCCAGGGTTCCAGCCACAGGTGGCGGCATGGGTGTGACATCGGTACTCGACGAGCCGCCGCCACATCCAGAAAGCGCGGTACCGAGCGCGCATGCCAGCGTCAACAGCGCGTATCGCAATCGGCGCGGATCAGTCCACGTCATCGCGTGTTCCCGACGTACGTCAAATGAACCTTCAATAGCGCAGTCTCCAGGAATTATCAAGTGTCTCCGAGTGGTGACGACGATCGGAAAGGAGGTCGTGGATCCACGGCGCGCCAAACGCGCCAAATCTGCTAGAATACGCAGTTCCCTTGCCTCACCCGCGCCGCGGGGAGGCCGCAAGGCGCCGCGCGGGCCACTTCCGCCGGCGGCCTTCGACGACCGAAAGGAGAGTCTGACGATGCGACACTATGAAATCGTGTTCATCGTGCACCCGGACCAGAGCGAGCAGGTGCCCGCGATGGTCGAGCGGTATCGCACGATGGTGACCGGTCCCGGCGGCCGGATCCACCGGCTGGAGGACTGGGGCAGGCGCCAGCTTGCCTATCCGATCCAGAAGCTGCACAAGGCGCACTACGTGCTGATGAACATCGAGTGCGGACGCGAGACGCTGACCGAGCTCGAGCACGCGTTCAAGTTCAACGATGCGGTGCTGCGCCACCTCGTGATCGCGAAGAGCGAGGCCGTGGCCACGCCGTCGCCGATGATGAAGGAAGAGAAGTCGCGCTCGCTGACCGGGCGCGAAGGCGAGCGCGGCGAGCGGTCCGAGCGGGGCGACAAACCCGCCGAGAAGGCGCCCGCCGAGACGGCGGACCCGACTCCGGTGCAGGCGGTGGCCGCCGCAGCGGCCGAGGCGGCGACGCGCGCCTGAGCGGCCGTTCTGCGTGACTGCGGACAACCGCGTCGCGATCGCCGCAACGCTGGTCGAACGGGCAGCGCTCCGCTACACGCCGGCCGGCATTCCCGCGATCGAGATGACGCTGCGGCACCGCTCGCGGCAGGCCGAGGCGGGGGGCGAGCGTGACGTCGAGTGCGAGCTCTTCGCCGTTGCGTTCGGCGAGGTCGCGAGCGCGGTCGCGGAGGTCGCTCCAGGGTCGCCGCTTCGCTGCCACGGCTTCATCGCGCGCCGCTACCGGACGGGAACGAGCCTCGCGCTGCATCTGACACGATTCGAATCGACGGACATCTGACGAAAGGAAGACGACATGCCACGACCGCTCGGAAGGGGCAAAGGGAAGGGCAAGGGCAAGAAGGACGGCAAGCGCCGCGAGCGCGGCAACAACCTGTTCAAGCGCCGCAAGTTCTGCCGCTTCACCGCCGAGAAGGTGAAGGAGATCGATTACAAGGACATCGACGTGCTGAAGGACTTCGTGCAGGAGAACGGCAAGATCATGCCTGCGCGAATCACCGGGACCAAGGCGCGCTACCAGCGTCAGCTCGGCACTGCGATCAAGCGCGCGCGTTTCCTCGCGCTCCTGTCGTACACCGACCTGCACTGACGGAGCGAGCGACATGCAAGTCATTCTGCTGGAGAAGATCGCCAACGTCGGCGACCTTGGAGAGGTGGTCAAGGTCAGGGACGGTTACGCGCGCAATTTCCTGATCCCGCAAGGTAAGGCGAGGCGAGCGACGCCGGAGAACCTGAAGGCGATCGAAGCGCAGCGCGCCGAGCTCGAGAAGCAGGCTGCGACGAAGCTCGAGGGCGCCCAGGGGCTCGCCGCGAAGCTCGAGGGTGCAGTGCTGAAGATCGCGCAGAAGGCAGGGGTCGACGGGCGGCTGTTCGGATCGGTCACCAACGTCGACATCGTCGGTGCGCTGAAGGCGCAGCAGATGGCGGTCGAGAAGGCGATGGTCCGCATGCCCTCCGGGCCGCTGAAGCAGATCGGCGATCATCCGGTGACGATCGTCCTGCACACCGACGTCAGCGCGCACATCGTCGTGCAGGTCGTGCCCGAAGCCGGATCCTGACCGGCGACGGCGGTTCGCGGCGGCCCGCGCGGGCCGCCATCGCAACGATGGGCGCGTTGATGCGCGGCGCGTAGAATCGTCGAGTTCCCCCGAACGACACCGCGCATGCCCGACGATCCCGCAGTCGACTCGCTGCGCCTGCCCCCGCATTCGCTCGAGGCCGAGCAGTCGGTGCTCGGCGGGCTCATGCTCGACAACGAAGCCGCCGACCGCATCGGCGACCTCGTTTCGGCGGCGGACTTCTACAGCGACGCCCACCGCGTCATCTACCAGCAGATCATCGGACTCGTCGCCGCCGGCAAGCCCGCCGACGTCGTCACCGTGTCGGAGGCGCTGGCGTCGGTCCAGAAGCTCGACTATGCCGGAGGTCTCGCCTATCTCGGAGCCCTTGCGCAGAACGTCCCGACGGCAGCCAACGTTCGCCACTACGCGAACATCGTTCGCGAGCGCTCGATCCTGCGCCAGCTCGCCGCGACGGCAACCGAGATCGCCGACTCGGCGTACCGCCCGCTCGGCCGCGAGGCGAAGGCAGTGCTCGACGAAGCCGAGGCGAAGGTGCTGCACATCGCCGAACAGGGTTCGCGCGGTACGCAGAACTTCCAGGAGATCGGCAAGCTCCTCGCGACGGTCGTCGACCGCATCGAGCAGCTCTACAACCGCGACGACCCGTCCGACGTCACCGGCGTCGCGACCGGCTACGCCGATCTCGACCGGATGACGTCGGGCCTGCAGCCGGGTGACCTCGTCGTGATCGCCGGCAGACCGAGCATGGGTAAGAGCGCCTTGTCGCTCAACATAGGCGAGCACGTGGCGCTGCACCTGAAGCTCCCGGTCGCCGTGTTCTCGA
>JAFEDF010000051.1 GCA_018241785.1 Pseudomonadota bacterium
CGTACCCAGGTGGTGGGTCAACTCCGCACCCAGTGCACGTTCCAGCACCGCCTTCTTCAGCCCCCGGAACATATTCTCGAACTGGCCAGGCGTCATCGGCCCGGTCACCAACTGGTCAAGCAATTGCTTCGACACCGGCAGTGCCGGCGACAGATCTTTCGTCTCCTTCATCTTGCGAGGCATACAGGCTCCTTTCAGCCACAATATGCCTCACACACAAAATTTCGGACAAGCCCTCGGCCCGGGACGCCCGTCGGTTGGGCACCGCCATCATCAGTCACACCTGCGCGCGCACGCGGCAACTGGAGCTCTCGTCTTACGACCGACTGTTTCCCAATCAGGACACCATGCCCAAGGGCGGCTTCGGCAATCTGATCGCCTTGCCGCTGCAGAAGAAGCCTCGGGAGAACGGCTTCAGTGTGTTTGTCGACTCCGATCTGCGACCGCGCCCGGACCAGTGGGAGTTCCTGGCGTCGATCCAGCCGATGTCGCCGCACGACATCGAGCCGACGATCGTTCGGGCCACAGGCGGCGTGCATCCCCTCGACGTGACCTTTATCGACGATGAGGATCTGGCGACGCCGTGGCACCGCGACACTCGATCGCTTGCGAAGATCCCTAGTGTGATGCCGAAGTCGCTCACAGTGACATTGGCGAACCTCGTCTACTTCGAGAAGGCCGAGGTTTCGCAGCCATTGGCCAACCGTCTGATCCGCCTCGCGGCGTTTCAGAACCCCGAGTTCTACCGGGCACAAGCCATGCGGCTGTCGGTGTGGGACAAGCCGCGGGTGATCGGTTGCGCCGAGAACTATCCCCGTCACATTGCATTGCCGCGCGGCTGCCTCGATGCCGCGCAGGACTTGCTGCGCGAAAACTCGATCCGCTGTGATCTGAGGGACGAACGCAACGCCGGCGAGCCGATTGATGCCCGTTTCGTCGGGACGCTTCGAGCTGATCAGCAGGCGGCTGCTGCCGCGATGCTTTATCACGACGTGGGCGTGCTGTGCGCCCCGACCGCCTTCGGCAAGACCGTCACCGCTGCCACGATGATCGCGCGCCGAGGCGTGAGCACCCTGGTGCTGGTGCATCGAACCGAACTGCTCAAGCAGTGGCAGGAGCGACTACGGACTTTCCTCGGCGTCGGCGGGGACGTGGTCGGCACCATCGGCGGCGGTAAGGCAAAGCCGACCGGTAAGGTCGACATCGCGGTGATGCAGTCGCTGTCTCGCCAAGGCGAGGTCAATGTCCTTGTGGAGAACTACGGCCACGTCATCGTGGACGAGTGCCACCACGTTGGCGCGGTGTCGTTCGACGCCATCCTGAAGCGAACCAAGGCCAAGTACGTGCTCGGGCTGACCGCCACGCCGATCCGCCGCGATGGGCAGCAGCCGATCATCTTCATGCAGTGCGGACCGATTTGGCACACGGCGGCGAGACCCACCGACGCGCCCCACGACCTGGAGGTGCTGCCTCGATCATGCTTTGCTCGAATCGATCTGTCGCCGGAGTCTGGGATTCAGGAGGTGTTTCGGCACCTCGCCAACGATCGGGCGCGGACAGCGGCAATCGCCGCAGAAGTCAGGAAGGCGTTCGATCAGGGCCGCAAGGTGCTGGTCCTGACCGAGCGCACCGAGCACCTCGACGCCATCCAGGTGGCATTGGGTGCCGAGGCACCGCCACTGTTCGTTCTTCACGGGCGGATGTCCAGGAAACAACGCGCCACGCTCATCGCAGAACTCGACGCGCTACCACCCGATGCGCCGCGCATTCTATTGGCCACCGGCAAACTCGTCGGCGAAGGATTCGACCATCCGCCCCTCGATACCCTGGTCCTGGCGATGCCCATCTCGTGGAAGGGAACGTTGCAGCAGTACGCTGGCCGGTTACATCGAGAGCACGCCGACAAGGTCAGCGTTCGGATCATCGACTTCGTGGACGCCGGGCACCCGGCGCTACTGCGAATGTGGGACAAGCGCCGGCGCGGCTACCGGGCGATGGGCTATCGGATTGCCGAAGCGCAGACCGTCATGCAGGTCATGCCTCAATCGATACATCCGAACGCGCCTTGATTGGTGCGCCTGACGGTAAAAAGACAGGCTGAAAAGTGAGTCGGGACAATAGCCTATGGCGTTTGATGCCGGCTCATCTTAGGCGTGTACCTGACCGAGATGAACGCGCGTCGATGCCATCATCGACGGTCCTGGCACTCGATGGATGTCGATAGATCTCGAAAGCTGACCATCGTGGACGCGCCGACTGTTCTCGATAGATGTCGATCGATGGTGAAAGCTGCGCGAGGGGATTCCACTCGAAGTGACGGTACATCTGACGGTAAAGCCAGCGCGGTTCGGGCTGTCGTACAAGCGAATCAACGGCTTACAGAAGCCGTTGATGATTGAGTGGGAGTAGGGGGACGACACAGCCCGTCGGGGCTGTGTCCAGCCTCGTCACGTCGGGCGGCGCGCAAGCCGCGAGATGGCTGACGGGCGCCGCGCGGGCGAAGCGCCTCGAGAGATGTTCAGTAGCTCATTGACCATGTCCTCGACTCTGATTGGCGATGGGACCTGGGGCGCACATCGGATCCTCAGTTGTAGATACGGACTCCCGCGCAGGAGTGTCGGGGTGATGGAAGAGCGATGGCGAGTTGCGGTTCCTCCCAAATTGGGAGATACTGCCACCTGTGAGGGTCATTGCCAAGCGCAGCCTGCAGAAGTTCTGGGAGCGCCCGGGTTGCGCCGATGCCAGAGGGCCGCTGCATAGCTGGTACGCCGAGGCGATCAAGGCGACCTGGCGCAGCCCGCAGGACATCAAGGACCAGTACGCCAGCGCGAGCATCTGCGGCAACCACCGCGTTGTGTTCAATGTGGGCGGGAACAAGTACCGCCTGGTCGTCGAGGTGCAGTACCAGGCGGGCATCGTCTGGGTCAAGTTCGTCGGGACGCACGCACAGTACGACCGCATCGACGTGGAGACTGTGAATGACTATTAAGCCGATCCGCAACGACGAGAACCTGCGACGCGCCTTCCGCCGCCTTGAGAAGGTCTTCCAGGCCGAGGAGGGTACGCCACAGGCAGACGAGCGCGACGTGCTCGTCACGCTGATCGAGGCCTACGAGAACAAGCACTATGACTTCGGTCCGGCCGATCCGGTCGAGGCGATCAAGTTCCGCATGGAGCAGGAAGGACTGACGCCTCGCGATCTGGAGCCCTTCATCGGTCCGAGCGGGCGGGTGTCCGAGGTGCTGAACCGCAAGCGGCCGCTCAGCCTGCGGATGGTCAAGCGACTGCACGAAGGGCTGAAGATCCCCTACGAAAGCCTGCTGGCCGGGGCGTCCTGAGTCGACCGCAGTGCTCGATGGCCGCGTTTTCCCGCTACATCGGCATCGACTATTCCGGTGCCGAGACGCCCGAGTCCAGCCTCAAGGGACTGCGCGTCTACTGCGCCGTCGGCGAGTACGAGGCTAAGGAGGTCGCCCCACCGCCCAGTCGTCGCAAGTACTGGACGCGACGTGGCATCGCGCACTGGCTGGCCGAGCGGCTCGCGGAGGATGTTCCGACGATCGCCGGCATCGATCACGGGTTCTCCTTTCCGCTGGGCTACTTCGTCCAGTTCCTCCGGCTTGTAGTGCAGCGCGCATTGCTGAAACCTGCCCGTCTGATCGCGAACGTAGGTCACCATCGGTCACTTCTTCTGCGGCTTGCGGAAGGCGAGGAAGGCTGCTTTCACCGCGTCCTCCGAGAGGTTCTTTCGGCGAATCTCCTCGGGGAGTTTGCCGGCAAGGTAGCTAAGGTAGTCAGCGTCGATCTTCAGTACCTTCGCGAACTGCTGGATCAGGTGGTCAGACGACGGATTGCGGCGATCGCGCTCGATGTCGTTGAGGTACTGCGGCGAGATCGGTTCGTCGTCCTCCTCGCGAAGAATCTGTGACGCAAGCTCCTTCTGGCTCATCTGCAGCTTCTTGCGGGCGTCTGCGATGTACCTGCCAAACGTGACGGGGTCGGGTTGACTCATGGGCAATCAGCTTGTCCGCTAATCAGCGTAGTTCTCTAGAATATTCGA
>JAFEDF010000052.1 GCA_018241785.1 Pseudomonadota bacterium
AGCCGAAATCGATGTTGATGAACGCGCACACGCGGTCGCGCCCGTCGCCGAAGGCGACCGCCTCGCGGATGTGCGGGAAGAACTTGAGCTTGTTCTCGATGTAGTTGGGGGCGAAGATCGCGCCGCTCGCGAGCTTGCCGACGTCCTTCGCGCGATCGATGATCCTGAGCTCTCCGGCGGCGTCGAACACGCCGGCGTCGCCGGTGTGAAAGTAGCCTTCGTGGTCGATCGACTCGGCGGTCGCGTCGGGCCGCCTGTAGTACTCCTTCAGGAGCATCGGGCCGCGCAGCAGCACTTCGCCGCTCTCGGCGATGCGGATCTCGACCCCCGGCGCCGCGCGCCCGACGGTCTCGAGGCGCACGTCCCCGCTCGGCTGCAGGCAGCCGTAGGCGCAGGTCTCGGTGAGCCCGTAGAGCTGCTTCAGGTTGATGCCGATCGAGCGGTAGAAGCGGAACAGGTCGGGCCCGATCGCCGCGCCCGCGGTGTAGGCGACGCGCAGGCGCGACATGCCGAGGACGTTGCGAAGCGGCGCGTAGATGACGACGTTGCCGATCGCGTAGAGGATGCGGTCGACGACCGGTACCGGCTTGCCTTCGAGGATCGCCGCGCCGCAGCGGCGAGCGACGGCCATGAAGCGCCGGTAGAGCCAGCGGTTCATCGCGCTCGCGTCCTCCATGCGGATCGTGAGCTGCGTGAGCAGGTTCTCGAAGATGCGCGGCGGGGCGAAATAGTAGGTCGGGCCGATCTCGCGCAGGTCGGTCATCACGGTGTCGGCCGACTCGGGACAGTTGATCGTGAAGCCCGCAATCAGCGCCTGAGCGTACGAGAACAGGTGATCGCCGACCCAGGCCATCGGCAGGTACGAGAGCATGCCGTCGGTGTCGGCGAGCCCGTCGAACGCGACGCCGCCCCCGGCGGCGGCGATGAACGAGGCGTGGGTCTGGCACACCCCCTTCGGCTTGCCGGTGGTCCCCGACGTGTAGAGCATCACCGAGACGTCGCCCGACGCGCCCTTCGCGACCTCGGCGTCGAAGAAGCCGGGATGCGCGCGATCGAACTCGCGCCCCGCCGCCTGCAGCGCGTCGAAGCTCGTCAGCCCTTCGTAGTTGCGCAGTCCGCGCGGATCGTCGAAGTAGATGTGCACGAGAGTCGGCACCTCGGCCTTCGCTTCGAGCATCTTGTCGACCTGCTCCTGGTCCTCGACGATCGCGTAGGCGATCGCCGCGTCGTTCAGAACGAACGTGAACTCCGCCGCCGGCGCATCCTGGTACATCGGCACCGGCACGCCGCCGAGCGCCTGCGCGGCGGCCATCGCCCAATAGAGCCGCGGCCGGTTGTCGCCGATGATCGCGAGATGCATGCCGCGCGTGAAACCGTGCGCGGCGAGCCCGCACGCGAGCGCCCTGACCTCGCCGGCGACCTCGCGCCACGTCCAGGTCTGCCAGATGCCCAAGGACTTCTCGCGCATCGCGGGACGATCGCCGCGCTCATGCGCGTTGCGCAGCAGCAGCCGTGGAAACGTGTCGGCCGAAGCGTTCATCTCCCCTGCTCCCTCTCGCGTTCGCCGTGCGCTTCCGGGCCACACCGACCCGGCCGGCCCGTGCGAGCGATTCTAGCGGAACCCGGCCACGCTTGACGCCATCCGTCGAGCCTGCTAAAAACAAACATTTGTTCGGCCAGATCGGGCTCGGTCAAGTGGCGACCGGACCGGTTGCCATGTCGCCCACCGATCTCCATCCTCCGCTGCACGCCTCCCGCTCGCCGGCGCCCGCCGGTGCTGCCGGAACGTCCGGCCATCGCAGTCCACGCTCGCACAACCGGCTGCCGCGGCTGCTCGACGAGGCGGCGCGGCTCTTCGGCGCGCAGGGCTTTCACGGCACTTCGGTGCGCGAGATCGTGCAGGCGGTCG
>JAFEDF010000053.1 GCA_018241785.1 Pseudomonadota bacterium
AAGGTAGCTAAGGTAGTCAGCGTCGATCTTCAGTACCTTCGCGAACTGCTGGATCAGGTGGTCAGACGACGGATTGCGGCGATCGCGCTCGATGTCGTTGAGTGTGAATCCGCTTGCAATACTGACCCCCTTGGGGTGGATTTCCGCGTCGAAATTTGACCCCGGTACTCTCCCGCACATTTGCGGGGGTGAATGGGGTGCTGTGCGTGGAAACGGTAGGCAGGATTCGACGGCTGCATTTCGTTGACGGTCGTTCGATCAAGGAGATTGCGCGACTACTGAAGGTCTCGCGCAACACGGTACGCCGGGTCATCCGCAGCGAGCCGCCGGCGCTGACCTACGCGCGCACGGTGCAGCCGCGACCGCAGCTCGGCGCGTACGCCACGCGCCTGGAGGAGATGCTCGACGCGGAGGAGCGGCTGCCGGCGCGGCAACGGCGGCGCACGGTGCGCCTGTACGAAGCACTGCGATTCGCGGGCTACGCCGGCAAGGACGACAGCGTCTACCGCTTCGTGAAGCTGTGGCGGGAGGAGCGTGCGCGGCGCTCGGCCGCGGTGTTTATCCCTCTGGTGTTCGCGGCCGGTGAAGCCTATCAATTCGACTGGAGCTACGAAACCGTCGAGCTCGACGGTGAAGCGGTCACCGTCAAGGTCGCCCACTTTCGCCTCTGCCATAGCCGGCATTATTTCGTGCGCGCCTACCTGCGCGAGGCGCAAGAGCAGGTCTTCGATGCGCACAATCGCGCCTTCGCCTTCTTCGGCGGGCTCACCCGGCGCGGCATCTACGACAACCTGAAGACCTGTGTCGATGCCGTGCTGCGCGGCAAGGACCGCAGCTTCAACGCCCGCTTCCTGCAGCTTTGCAACCACTATCTGCTCGAGCCCACCGCGTGTACCCCAGCCGCCGGCTGGGAGAAGGGCCAGGTCGAGAACCAGGTCAACGAGATCCGTCAGCGGCTGTTTCGGCCGCGGCCGAAGTTTGCCGATCTGGCCACCTTCAATGCCTGGCTGGAGAGCCAATGCACCGAGCTGGCCCAGCGGCGGGCGCATCCGGAGCAGCGCGGGCGCAGCGTGTGGGAGGTGTATCAGGAGGAACGCGCGGCGCTGCGCAGCTTGCCGACCCCGTTTCCGAGCTACCGCGAGATCGACACCCGGGCCTCCACCACCAGCCTGGTGCGCTTCGACGCCAATCGCTACAGCGTCGATTGTCGCGTCGCCGGGCGACCGGTGACCCTGCGCGCCGACGCCGAGCGCGTCGTCATCGTGCACGGGGAGACCGTCGTTGCCGATCATCCGCGTAGCTTCGATCGCTATCAGACCATCTACGAACCGTGGCATTACCTGCCGGCGCTCTCGCGCAAGCCCGGCGCCTTGCGCAACGGTGCCCCGTTCGTGGACTGGTCGCTGCCGGCGCCCCTCACCGACGTCCGCCGCAAGCTCGAGCGTCATGGCGATGGCGATCGCCAGTTCGTCGCCATCCTGCACGCCGTCGCGTACGACGGCTTGCCGGCGGTCGAGGCCGCGTGCCGCGAAGCGCTCGCGAGCCACAGCGTGTCCGCCGACGTCGTCCTGGCGCTGCTGGCACGCGCTCGTGATCCGGCGCCGCCGGCGTCGCTGGCCATTCCCCAAGCCCTGGTGCTCGCGCACGAACCCGACGCTGACTGCTCTCGCTACAACCGACTGCTGAGGATGGTGCTGCCATGCAAACTGCCGAACTGCTCGATCTGATGGGAAGCTTGAAGCTGCGCGGCATGCGCAGTGCCTTCGAGGAAACGCTGAGCGAGGGGCTCAAGCGCAAGCATTCCTTCCACCAGATCATCGCCAAGTTGTTGGCAGCCGAGGTCGAGGAGCGCCGTCTGCGCTCCATTCGCTATCAGCTCAGCAGCGCCAATCTGCCGCTGCCGAAGAGCCTCGATACCTTCCAGTTCGCCAGCACCCCGATCAACGAGGCGCTGATCCGCCAATGGCACGCCGGTGCCCCGCTGGAATCGGGACGCAACTTGATCCTGGTCGGCGGCACCGGCACCGGCAAGACCCACCTCGGGGTCGCCATCGCCAATCAACTCATCAAGCACGGCCGGCGCGGGCGCTTCTTCACCGTGCTCGATCTCGTTAATCGCCTCGAAGCCGAGCAGCGCGGCCTGCGTGGCGGCGCCACCTTGCGCCAGTGCGCACGCATGCATTTCATCGTCCTCGACGAGCTCGGCTACCTCCCCTTCAGCCAAGCCGGCGGCGCACTGCTCTTCCATCTGCTCAATCGTCTCTACGAGAAGGTGTCGGTGCTGATCACCACCAACCTCTCCTTCGCCGAATGGCCGCAGGTCTTTCACGATCAGAAGATGACCACCGCCTTGCTCGATCGCATCACCCACCATTGCGACATCGTCGAGACCGGCAACGAGTCGTGGCGCTTCAAACATCGTGATTGATCACAGCGTCTCGATCGAGCTCACGACCGAGCTGATCCCACCGTTCGACACCCACTGCACCAAACCAGGGCACTCAGAACGGCCTCCATGCGACGCTCGACCATCCCGACCTATCTACACCCCTCCCCAGTCTCACTGCGATCGGGGCCTGGGCGATCACAAACAGGGGGTCAACATTGCAAGCGGAAAGGGGGTCAACTTTGGAAGCGGATTGACATCGTTGAGGTACTGCGGCGAGATCGGTTCGTCGTCCTCCTCGCGAAGAATCTGTGACGCAAGTTCCTTCTGGCTCATCTGCAGCTTCTTGCGGGCGTCTGCGATGTACCTGCCAAACGTGACGGGGTCGGGTTGACTCATGGGCAATCAGCTTGTCCGCTAATCAGCGTAGTTCTCTAGAATATTCGA